>CATYEP010000060.1 GCA_958405585.1 uncultured Eubacteriales bacterium | reverse complement strand
AAAAAATTAAACTAATATTTTTACATTTTTTAAAATAAAATATTTTCTGAAAAATGTGGGGGGTTTTAACCTTTTTTTTTCGGTAAAACCGCCACTCTTTTTGCAATATTTTTTCCCTGAATTTATTTTGCTCCCTCTGCTATTTCCGCCGGTCTTTGCCGCAAATAAATCACTTTCGTATAATTTTTATCGAATGCGTCAAAAAACCCGGCATCGCAGGATAAATTGTATTCTTCTTCCGTAGACCTCGTAGGCGTTTCAAACAATAAATGGAAGCGCCCTTTCAGTTGCGGTTGTATATAATCCGATGTCATACCGTCTTCAAAGCGAAACGTCCTTGAATCATAAGTATATTTAACCCCACCTGTTTTTAATAAATAAAAGTTGTTTGGATTTACATAATATTCTCTTTTACTGCCATTATAAATTTCGATCGCAATCAAAATAAAATTGTAGTCGGTTTGAATTCCATAACCGTATCCATTATCGAAACTTTTTTGATTTAAAACTTTCGTTACTCTAAATTGTATACCATCTTTATTTGTTAAAGTTTCATTCAAATAGACCTCGGAAGCGCTCTCTTTCTCATCCGGAACACTATCACCGCTTCCCCATAGATTCAATAAATCACAACCCGCAAGAATACTCAATAACCACACCGACAATATTAAAAATACAATCACTCTTTTTCTCATTTTTATATTCTCCGTAAAAAACAAATATATTATATAAGAAGATTTCTTCTTTGTCAAGCTTTTAAAGAAGATTTCTTCTAAAATATAATTATGAATTTTGCAGAAAGATTAAAAGAATTACGTACAGAAAAAAATATGTCACAGGCTGCATTAGCCAAAATTATCGGAGTAAGTCAAAAAGCCATCGATTACTGGGAACGCGGTATAAACGAACCGAAAGCGTCTTATATTGTTGCGCTGTCAAAATTTTTTGAAGTTTCTTGCGACTTTTTATTGGGACAAGAAGCTTAACAATTCCCCACAAAAATAATTTTCTGATTAACTATAAAAAAAACGGTGCCCGATACAACGGACACCGTTTTTCTTTTTAAATCAAAATTAGTCGATAACGACTTCTGCGCCAGCTTCCTTCATGCGAGCAGCGATCTTTTCAGCTTCTTCCTTGTTAACGCCTTCCTTGATCATGCCGAGGGACTCAACAAGAGCTTTTGCTTCTGCAAGGCCGAGGGACGTGAATTCACGGACAGCTTTGATAACTTCGATCTTCTTAGCGCCGATGTCCTTCAACTTAACGTTGAATTCCGTCTTCTCTTCAGCAGCTTCTGCAGCAGCAGCGCCTGCAGCCGGAGCAGCAGCAACAGCAACGGGAGCAGCCGCGCTAACGCCGAACTCCTCTTCCAAAGCCTTTACGAGCTCATTGAGCTCAACAACCGTCATACCTTTGATCTCTTCGATGAACTTAGCGATATCAGCCATTTTAATATTCCTCCGAATAATTTTTAAAATAAATTTTTTCCGCTCTGTTTTACGCCCGAACGATGCGGCGGCGGCTTATGCCGCATTCACTGAAAAACTCAGCCGTTTTTCTTTTCCGCGATCGCGTTGAGCGCAACCACAACACCTCTGAGCATTGCGGAAAGCACACCTGCGAAATTTGCGATCGGAGCCTGCATGGAACCGAGCATCTTTGCAATGAGTTCTTCTTTCGAAGGCATCGTTGCGAGAGCTTTGATCCCGTTGACATCCACATACGCACCGTCTACATAGGCGCTCTTCGGGATGATCTTTTCGGGCATCGCCTTCACCGCATCCGCAAAAATCTTTGCGGCAGCCGTTTCGTCCGGGCTGAACGCGGTTGCGGTCGGGCCGTTGAGATCGTTATCGAAAGCAGTTACGCCGAGTTCGTTCATTGCCTTGCGTACGAGCGTGTTTTTATAAACTTTATACTCTACGCCGACAGCACGGAACTTGTTGCGCAGTTCGGAAACTTCTGCAACCGTAAGACCCTTGTAATCGACAAAAATAACCGACTTGCTGTTCTGGATCTTCGCTTTGATCTCCTCGACTACCTGCTTTTTTGCCTCTAAATTAGCCGACATTGTTTACCTCCTATAAATATTTTACTCGCGCGGTTCTCACAAAAGAGTTGCTGCGAACCGCTGCGAGTTTCGCCGCCGTCCGATCAGATCGGTAAAGCCGCGAAAAAAAGTCCTTGTACCGCGAGGATACAAGGACTTGTCCGTAAATTCAAACAGTCTGACGTATTACCTCGGCGGGCTGCTTACGCAATTAAATCAAAGATGCCTGCTTTCTGCGGTACTATGAAATTTTCCTGTACATTATACCGTTTGTGCGGTAATCTGTCAACTGTTTTTCGTGCGCCGCGCGAAATTTTTACAGTTTCGCGTAGTTCACTTTGATGCCGGGGCCCATCGTGCTGGATACCGCGACACTCTTGATATACTGGCCTTTCGCCGCAGCCGGTTTTGCTTTGACGATCGCATCCATCAACGCCGTGAAGTTTTCCGCAAGTTTTTCCTTGCCGAAGCTCTTCTTTCCGATCGGGCAGTGAATAATCGCGGTTTTATCCAGACGATATTCAACCTTACCGGCTTTGACTTCTGCAACAGCCTTCGCAACATCCATCGTGACCGTACCGGACTTCGGGTTCGGCATCAAGCCCTTCGGGCCGAGCACTTTACCGATACGCCCTACCACGCCCATCATGTCGGGGGTCGTGATCACGACGTCGAAATCGAACCAGTTTTCCGTCTGGATCTTCTGGATCATTTCTTCTGCGCCGACATAATCAGCGCCTGCCTGCTGCGCGATATCTGCGCGCTCGCCTTTGGCGATTACGAGTACCTTCTTGGTTTTGCCCGTGCCGTTCGGAAGAACGAGCACGCCGCGGACCTGCTGATCCGCCTGGCGGGGATCGACGCCGAGACGAACGTGCAACTCGATGGTTTCGTCGAATTTTGCCTTCGCCGTTTCCACGACAAGGCCGAGCGCCTCGCTTGCGTCATATAATTTGGAACGATCGTATGCCTTCAAGCTGTCGGCATATTTTTTCCCGTATTTCATTTATTTACCTCCTTGTGGTTCAAACGAGTTTTCTCTCCCACATTCTCCTTTCTATTTACTCTTCGACGGTAATGCCCATGCTGCGTGCCGTTCCCTTGATCATGCTCTTCGCAGATTCGAGCGAAGTCGTGTTCAAATCGGGCATTTTCAGCTTGGCGATCTCTTCGACCTGCGCCGCAGTAAGTTTTGCAACTTTGTCGCGGTTCGGACGAGCGCTTCCGCTTTCCACCTTGGCAGCCTTCTTGATAAGAACAGGTGCCGGAGGCGTTTTCAGAATAAACGTGAAAGATCTGTCCTGATAAATCGTGATAACGACGGGGATGATCAGTCCTGCCTGGTCTGCGGTTTTCGCATTGAATTCCTTGGTAAAGCCGGGAATGTTGATACCGTGCGGGCCGAGCGTCGAACCGACCGGGGGACCCGGGGTAGCTTTACCTGCGGGCAGCTGAAGCTTTACGACCGCGGTAATCTTTTTAGCCATAAGTTCTCCTCCTGAGATTGTGGTTTTAACAAAGCGCCGTGAAAAATTTGCGCTTCTCCCACTTTATTAGAAAAGGGAAAATCCCTATTCCTGCGTATTTTCCGCCGTGCTCTTTTGCACTGCGTCTATTTTTTTGATCTGCACATAGTCGACTTCCACGTCCGTATTTCTGCCGAACATGAGCACGTTGACTTTTGCTTTCTGCGTGGAATCGTTCAGCTCCTTGATCTCGCCGATAAAACCTGCGAGAGGACCTGCGTCGATACTCACGCTGTCGCCGACCGCAAAATCCGCATTCACCGCCACCTTTTCCAGTTGCATTTTGCGGACTTCCTCTTCTTTCAGAGGCAACGGCCTGCCCTGCGGCCCGACGAATCCGGTCACGCCGCGCGTATTTGTTACCAGATACCACACCTGATTGGAATAAATCATCTTGATAAAGACATAACAAGGCAGAAGTTTGCGTTCCACAACCTTCTTTTTGCCGTTCTTTTCTTCGATGGTCTGTTCCATCGGGATGCGCAGATCGAAAATACTGTCTTGCAGATTGTTGTTTTCGATGAGTTGTTCCAGACTGCTTTTGACCATCGCTTCATACCCGGAATAGGTATGCAGGACGTACCATTTCGCCTGGCTCTCGCGCGAATTCTCCATAACCTCTCCTTACATTCCGAGGCCGGTGATCAATTCAAGCAGCTTGCTCAGTCCGTAATTGATACCCGTGAATACGATCAAAAACACGATGACCACGGCAAGTACTGCACCCGTTGACTTGATGACTTTGCCGAACGTAGGCCAAGTAACCTTTTTCAGCTCGGAAAAAACTTCTTTGAGTTTTCTGCCCATTCTCACAAAGATGTTGGGCTTTTTAACCGCTGTTTTCGCTTTCATTTCTACCTCTGAAAATTTGCGCCGAAACGCCTTCGCGCTCCCCCGCTTATCCTTTGAGCCTTACTTGGACTCTTTATGCACTGTGTGCTTTTTGCAGAAAGGGCAGTACTTATTCAACTGCAATCTTTCCGGATCGTTCTTCTTATTCTTCATCGTGTCATAGTTTCTGTGTTTGCATTCGGTGCATTCGAATGTGACTTTTGTTCTGTTTATGGCAGCCATTTTTTAAAAACTCCATGCAAAAAAATCACACCTTCCGCCGGTGTGTGTTTTAAAGTCTATCATAATATTTTTACCTTGTCAACCGTTTTTTACATTCATTTTCGATTTTTCCGCGTTTCCGGACGCCGATTTTACAAAAATCCGCGCCGTTTCCTGTTTTTTTACGCTCTGAGCCGAAAATTCCTTGCCTATAAGCGCCCTTTCGGTGTATAATATCCGCGCAAATGACTGATTACTGATCTTTGAACGTCACTTATATAATATATAAATAATGAAAAGGAGAATTTGCGATATGAAAGCACTCAAGCTCTGCGAAGGCGTCTATTGGGTGGGCGCCATTGACTGGAATCTCAGGAATTTCCACGGCTACGAAACGGAAAAAGGTTCTTCCTACAACGCTTATCTTATTCTCGACGAAAAAATCACCCTGATCGATACGGTCAAGGAAGGCTTCGAAGGCGAAATGCTTTCCCGCATAGCATCCGTGATCGATCCTTCGAAAATCGATATCATTGTTTCCAACCATGCGGAACCCGATCACAGCGGCAGTATTCCTGCCGTTTTGAAAGTTGCGAAAAATGCAAAAATATACACCGCTTTCGGCGCAGGAATCAAAAACCTGACCGCTTACTACGGCGATCTCGGCTACAACGGGGTAAAGGCAGGCGAATCTCTTGTTCTGGGGAAACATACCCTGCATTTTGTACCCACCCCCATGGTACATTGGCCGGACAACATGGTAACATATATGACCCCCGGCAATATTTTGTTTTCCAACGACGCATTCGGTCAGCATTACGCTTCCGACGAACGTCTGGATACCGACTGCGATCTGGCGGAAGCATACATTCAGGCGCGCAAATACTATGCGAACATCGTACAGCCTTACGGAATGCAGACCGCAAAAGCTCTGGCGGCCTGCGCAGATCTTCAGATCGATCTGATCTGTCCGAGCCACGGAATCTGCTGGACAAAACATATTCCCGACATACTCGCGCTCTACAAATCCTGGGTCGCCAACGAATACGACGATACGGCGATCATCGTCTACGACACAATGTGGCATTCCACGGAAAGCATGGCGCATGCCATTGAGAACGCTTTCCTTGCCTGCGGACTCAAACCGCGCCTTTATAACCTGCATTACAGCCACAATTCCGACATCATCGCAGACGCCATGACTGCCAAATACATTGCCGTCGGTTCCCCTACGCTCAACAACAATATGATGCCTTCTGTAGCATCTTTCCTTACTTACTTCAAAGGCTTGACGGGCAACAAGAAAAAGTTTATTGCGTTCGGTTCCTACGGCTGGGGCGGACAATCCCCCGACCAGGTTTACGAAGCGTTGGCAGGCTCCAAATGCGAAGCCCTTCTCCCCGCGATCAAACAGGCGTACAAGCCTTCCGCCGAACAACTCGGTAAAATCGAACAGGACGTCATCGCGGCGATCCGCCAGGGTTGACCTCTCCTGCTTTCGCACCATTTTATCCGCAACATAAAGCCTGCGCAGACGTTCTGTCCGCGCAGGCTTTCCTTTTGTTCTTTCCCGAAGCGCCCTGCCTTTTCCCTTTTGTTGGGGTAAGCGCAGTGCCGCCGCTCTGCTGCAATCTTTTTATAGTCCGCCAAAACTCTGCCTCACCTTTTTATTTTTAATCTTTCTCACCCTATTTTCTGTAAATTTTGAATCCCGCGCACTTTTCGTTTTTTATAACATGAATGCCCGCACTCTCCCGCTTTTTTCGCTTTCCGACTTTCCCATTCTCCCGACCATCCCCTTACAGTCTCCTTGCCATTTTGCCGTCTTGTCCTTCAAACGTCTCGGCATTTCGTTGCTTTCCCTTCTGAATTTTCTCACCTTACCACACAAAACGGCAGTCGGAAAAAGTTGCTGCTTTTTCCGACTGCCGTTACCCGCATTGCAATCGACCAAACGATCATTTTTTGCCACAATTCCCTGTCCGATGATTTTCCGAGCCGATCAATTTGTCCCCGCACCGTTTACAAGGAAATTTGTTATCAAATTCCCCTTTCCGACCAACCGACGGTCTTTATCGTACGTTTTGTCGCTTTTGGGATTATAATAACCGAGCATCTGATAATCGGAATCATAGACCGTGATCTTGCCAGTGACTCCCGTCGACGTATAACCGATCAACTGCATATTGGAATCATACAGTTTCTGCATAGAAATCGCCCCCTTTTTATTTTATTATAGGCACATTTCGTCGCAAAAACAAGAATACGTGACATATTTTTAAGAACCATTTCCATTGGGTCTGTTTTTTGTACGGACAGGGCGCACAAACTGTTTTTCTGTATCCACTCCCGACAAAAAACCTTTTCCGAAATCCTCACGAGGCAGAGAATTTCCATTTTCCAGATGACAGAAAAACTCTGAGATGAGCCGACAGCTTTCACTTACCGCACGATCAAAAAGCGTATCCGCATCATCCACATAAACCGTATCGGAATCCGATAAATTCACCCATTGCGTCCCGGAAACGTTTAAAACTTTCTGATCGGGATCCTCACGGCGGCAAAGAACACTCAGAACCTGCGGTAAATGCAATAACTTTTCGCCTCGTTCAAAAAAACGGCGCTTGCGAAAATTTTTATCCGTAAAAAAACGTTCGAATAAAAGATATCCCGAAACGGCGCGGCGCAACGAGCCATCCGAAATATGCGGCAAGCCGCTTGCAGAACAGACTTCCCGTATCAGCGCCGCGACCTCTTTCGGGATCTCCTTCCCCGCGCGCAGACGACACTCAAACCGATTCACTCCTTTCCGATAAAATTTTTTTACAAAATACGTGTCCAGATCGCTTTCTATATAAGAATGCCACCGCACCCTGCGCGTCGGTTCGGCATCGATCATTTTTTGCGTAAGGCTGTATACATAAGGATGAAATATACAATCTGCCGCATAGTGCGTAATGTAACCGAATATATAGGATAAAACAGTATTATCGGCTCCGACAGCTGCTTTGCGGAAAGATTCAAATGTTTCATAAACTTTTTCATTGTGAAAAATCTTTCCCAAATTTCTGCGCCGAAAGGGATGCAAAAAATAAAATATGTCTGCTCCCTGCGCCCCTAAATCAAACGAGAACAGCTCCCTCGCGTGACTGCGTATTTCTTCCGGAAGTTTTTCATAAACTTTTTCAGCGATGATCTGATGCGTATATTCGGCTGGCATTGCACCCGCTTTCCTCCTCGGCGAATCCCCTTCCGGCATTATCGCTGCGATCCCCTTCGCAGTTTCTGCCCGGACGGAAACTTTCGCCCATTTCTTTCATATATATATTATATACGTTTTTCCAGCATTCGTACTGTTTTTTAAAGAATAAAAATAAAAGCCTGCAAATATTGCTGCATTTAATCAAAAGTTTTTAAAAAAAATAAAAAATATAATGCAAATTTGCTTGCAATTCTTTTGAATATTTGGTATAGTATATAAGCGTTCGAACGGAAGTTTAGCTCAGTTGGGAGAGCATCTGCCTTACAAGCAGGGGGTCATAGGTTCGAGCCCTATAACTTCCACCAATAATTTAATTTATAAATACAGTGCGGAATGAAATGCGGGAATGGCTCAGGGGTAGAGCGTCACCTTGCCAAGGTGAATGTCGCGAGTTCGAATCTCGTTTCCCGCTCCAACATAACTTCCGCACTTATTTTTTGGCGCTATAGCCAAGTGGTAAGGCATGGGCCTGCAAAGCCCTGATTCCCCGGTTCAAATCCGGGTGGCGCCTCCAAGAAAAAGCCTCCGCTTCGCTGCAGCGAAGCGGAGGCTTTTATCCAATGAATATTGTCATGGAAACCGAAAGGCTTTTTCTTCGGAAACTCACACCCGATGACCTGGAAGACATCAAACGCGTTTTGCAGGATAAAGACGTCATGTACGCCTACGAACACGCATTTTCGGACGAAGAAGTTCTCGAATGGCTGAACAAACAGCTTGCTCGTTATAAGGAAGACGGAATCGGTCTTTGGGCTGTTATGCTGAAAGGAACCGATCGCATGATCGGACAATGCGGTTTGACCTATCAAAAAATAGACGGCAAAAAATTGTTGGAAGTCGGCTACTTATTTGAAAAGGCATATTGGCATCAGGGATATGCAAGCGAAGCTGCTTTCACGTGTATCTGTTACGCTATCGATATGTTAAACGCAAAGAAAATTTATTCTATTATACGTGAAAACAATCTCCCCTCTCAGAAAGTAGCCCTTCGAAACCATATGACTCTTTGCGGGCAGACAGTGAAACATTATTACGGCATGGATATGCCTCATTTAATTTACAGTGTCAGCGCAGAAAAAATCGATCAGATTCGTGATGAGCTTTACTGGGGGCCTTTATTGAACGGAGAGTCCGAATAGGTTACAGTTTCTTTTTACATACAAATCTGAAATGTAAATATAGCAGAATGGCAGATGCAAGGGACTTAAAATCAGACGTGATCCTCTATTTTTGATTAAAATTAACTATAATTGAATACATTTTTCATATGCCGCTGTGGCGAAACTGGCAGACGCAAGGGACTTAAAATCCCTCGAAAGTAAAATTTCGTACCGGTTCGAGTCCGGTCAGCGGCACCAAAAAACCACTATATATGGTAGATTTTAACTAAATTTGCTGTATATCGTGGTTTTTTCTTTTTGTCTTTTTTACGTCTTTCATCCCCTCTATATTCCCCAAAAAACAAAATGTTAAATGTTTGATTTTAACACGCCAAATTCACAAAATTTTGGGCTAAAATCCGTGAAACACCGCCTTTGGGGAAAGTTTTGGGGAATAAATTCTATGTTTTTACATTTTTTCAGACCGTTTACGGGACATAATCAAACTTTGCAATCTCATCCAGCTGTAGCTGCTCGTTGAATTCCAAGTGGGTATAAATTAAGCTCGTGACGCTCGAATCGGGAGCGTGCCCCACCCACAAAGAAACGATCTCTCTGCGGATAGCAACTTCCTGCGCACGCGTGATGAAAGTATGTCGCAGATCGTGTGTGCGATGCCCTTCAAAGTAATCTTTCACGTGGCGTGCAATGGCATCCGAGCTCAGCTTTACAATCTCGGCTGTCCGAATGAGCGGTAAAAAGCGCTTCAGATTTGGTGATACGGGAATACGC
>CATYEP010000059.1 GCA_958405585.1 uncultured Eubacteriales bacterium | reverse complement strand
ATATTCATTTTCAGAAACGGCAGGCGAGCCGTCGCAATGTTTGCGACGGCTCGCCTGGTTTATAAATAACGTCTGTCGGTTAGGAATAATGCAAAATTTGTCCGTTGCGATCATTCTGAAACCATAAACAAGCAAAATCTCGATCTGATAACAACACTTTATCAACTTATCGGACAAACACCGTAAATTCCTGATTTTATACCAAAAATTATTTTTTTAAAAAAATATCTGCAGGCAAATTTATCTGCTGACATTTTCATTCAAATATGTTATAATAAAAAGGTATTTTGCGTTTTATCATTGATCGGAATGCAAAGCATTGAATTTATTTACGGAGGCAAAAGATTTGAGCGGTTTTTTTGGCGTAGCTTCAAAGAAGGATTGTGTATTTGATTTGTTTTTCGGCACGGACTATCATTCCCACCTCGGTACGCGGCGCGGAGGCATGGCCGTCTATGGAGAAAGCGGATTCAACCGTGCGATCCATAATATCGAAAATTCACCTTTTCGTACAAAATTCGAACGCGACTTCGATGAAATGAAGGGAAATATCGGTATCGGGTGTATCTCAGACAGCGAACCGCAGCCGCTTCTTGTACGTTCGCATCTCGGTAATTTTGCAATCGCCACCGTCGGCAGGATCAACAACATCGATGCACTCGTAAAAAAAGCGTTCGACGAAGGTGCTACCCATTTTCTGGAAATGAGCGGCGGAAATATTAACGCAACAGAACTTTGTGCCTCCCTCATCAACCGCGGATCAACGATCGCGGAAGGGATCCAACTCGCCCAAAACGCCATCGAAGGCTCTATGTCCATTCTGATCCTGACATCCAAAGGGATATATGCAGCACGCGATAAAATGGGACGCACGCCTGTCGTGATCGGTAAAAAATCTGAAGCTTTCTGCGTTTCCTTCGAGTCGTTTGCCTATCTGAATCTGGGATACCAGCATTTCAAAGAATTAGGCCCCGGCGAAATCGACTTTATTTCCGCCGACGGGATCGATGTTCTCAACCCTCCCTCCAAAGAAATGAAGATCTGCACTTTCCTTTGGGTCTACTACGGGAATCCGGCGTCGTCCTATGAAGGCCTGAATGTAGAAAATATGCGCTACCATTGCGGAGCCATGCTGGCACAGCGCGACAATATTACTGCGGACGCCGTCGCAGGACTTCCCGATTCCGGCACGGCACATGCGATCGGATACGCGAACAAATCCAAACTTCCGCTGACCCGTCCGTTCGTGAAATATACGCACACTTGGCCGCGCTCCTTTATGCCGCAAAACCAGAGCCGCCGCGACCTGATCGCCCATATGAAACTTATTCCCCTTGACGAAATGATCCGCAATAAGCGGCTGGTTCTCATCGATGACTCGCTGGTGCGCGGCACACAGCTGCGCGGAACGGCAGATTTTCTGTACGGAAGCGGAGCCAAAGAGCTTCATATACGTCTGGCCTGCCCGCCCCTGCTGTTCGGATGCCCTTACCTGAATTTTTCAAGATCTTCTTCTGAACTTGAATTGATCGCACGCCGCAAAGTCGCGGCCCTGGAAGGTAAAAATTACGAAACGAAACTGGATAAATACACCGATCCCGACAGCGATGAATATGCAGCTATGATTGAATCGATCCGAAGCGAACTGCAATTCACATCCCTGCGTTACCATCGTCTGGACGATATGCTGTCCTCTACGGGAATACCTTCCTGTAAGTGCTGCACTTACTGCTGGAACGGAAAAAAATAACGGCATACGCCCGCCGACGGAAAGTATTTCCGTCGGCGGGCGCTGATCTTATTCTCCCCAAGCATAAAACGCATACGCACAGACTGCGCCGCTTTTTATGACAGAAAAGATGTTTCATAAAAACGGATATGCTTTTTCGGAAAGGAGTAAAAAACTGTTGACAAACGGACAAAAAAAAGATAAAATAAATAAGCTGGTTTACGCAAGAGCGATTATTCCCGGCGAAGCTGAATATTTGAAAATGCAGAGATGTCTGAGCGGCCTAAGGAGCACGACTGGAAATCGTGTGTACGTCATAAGCGTACCATGGGTTCAAATCCCATTCTCTGCGCCAAAAAAGCACCTTAAAAAGGTGCTTTTTCTTGTTTTTTACGGTTCTATGCGGAATTTTTCGTATTCGCTTTTCCCAAACTGTGTACTTAATGAAAACACAATCATGCGCCGCTTTCCTTGTCAATATCGTCCACAGTCTTTTCGGTCTGCAAAATTTTTATTCTGCTCTTCGCTTGACACAAGTTTACTCTTCCGTTAAAATATTCTTCGCATATATTTTTACACACGGACATATCATTAACCAGGAGAAACTATGAAAAGCAAAATTTTTTCGCATACATCGGATCGCTTAAAGCAAGATCCTATGACCTGTATCATTCTTGTCCTGTTTTTTATTTTCTGCATTGCGTCGGGCATTTATTTTTCTGCCATGGGACAAACGCGCAACGCCCTTATGTCTTTTATTTACATAATGTTTGCGCCCGTAGCTCTCTTGGCGGAATATCTTATCCGCTTCCGCTTTCCTGCCCTTTTTAATCTTCTGCTCTATTTCCTGATCGCAGGCGGCATTCTCGGAAGTTGTTACGATGTCTATTATACGATCCCCTGCTTTGACGAGATCCTGCACGGAATTTCCGGTCTTTTGTTTGCCGCCGCCGGCTTTACGCTGATGAAACGCATTCTGGGAAACGACCGTTCTGAAAAGAACTTTTTTCTTTGCCTGCTTGTCGGAGCGCTGCTCTCTCTTACGATTGCCAACCTATGGGAAATGTTCGAATACGCGAGCTATGCCCTGTTCGGTATTGATATGCAGGAAGATATGATCATCAACGGATTTTCTTCCTATTTTCTGAACGGCACCCACAGCGAAACCGTTGTCATCGACGGGATCGTAAAAACAGTCATATATCTTTCCGACGGAAACACCTATGTCATTGACGGGGGATATCTCGACATTGGTATGTACGACACGCTGAACGATATGCTTGTCTGCCTCATCGGATGTTTCATATTTGTCGTGATCCTGCTCATCGATCACAAATGCGGCGGAAAATTCAGACACCTTCTGATCGGAAAAATTCCTTATGAATATCAGAAAACAAATGATACTTCCCCTGCCGCATCTCCCTTAAATATTGACGTAAAAACCAAATAACGTTATTCAAAAAAAGCCGCGAAGTGCAATTGTATTGCACTTCGCGGCTTTTTGAATTCTAAATTGTCAGAACATCGTTTTTTGAAACATTAATATGCCCTTGCGAACAAAACGACGTGTTTGGCTTCTTTACCGCAGCAGGCGCATTTTTCGGTATGTTCGCCTTCTACGATAACGCGCGCACTCGCCGCCGTAAGCTCTTTGATCTTATCTTCACATTCGCGGCAACCGCACCAGCCGGCTTTCACGAAATTGCCGCTTTCCACGCCCTTAAGGATCTCGTCGACGCTTTCCGCCGTAACAACGCGTTCTTCCTTGCGTTTTCTCGCTTTTTCCAAAAGATTCGTCTGGATCTCGCCGAGCATTTTGCGGATCGTATCTGCCGCATTTTCCAAAGGTGCTTCTGTCTTTTCGTGCGTATCGCGGCGGACAAGCACCATCTTGCCTGCTTCGATATCGCGCGGCCCCAGCTCAATGCGCAAAGGAACGCCTTTCATTTCCCATTCGTTGAACTTCCAGCCCGGGCTGTTGTCCGAAACATCCGCGTCCGCGCGTATGCCTGCCGCAAGAAGTTTTTCCTTTAATTCCGCAACAGCTTCCAAAACGCCCTCTTTTTTCGAAGCGATCGGGACAATGATCGCCTGAATGGGCGCTACCACGGGCGGAATGATCAGCCCGCGCGCATCGCCGTGCGACATGATCAGCGCACCGATCAGACGCGTAGAAACGCCCCACGACGTCGTATATCCGTATTTGTGCGTCCCGTCTTTATCCAGGAACTGAATATCAAACGCTTTTGCAAAGTTCTGGCCGAGATAGTGAGAAGTTCCCGCCTGCAAGCTCTTTCCGTCGTGCATCATGGCTTCCATTCCGAACGTTGCCACGGCTCCCGCGAACTTCTCACGGGGATCGCGAGACAGGTTTCCGCAAATTCTTTATATACGCCGAGCATTTTCAGCGTTTCTTCCATCGCCTCTTCCTCGGTCGCGTGGACGGTATGCCCTTCCTGCCACAAAAATTCGCTCGTACGCAGGAACGGACGCGTCGTCTTTTCCCAACGCACTACGTTCGCCCACTGATTGATCAGAATGGGAAGATCACGGTAGGATTGCAGCCACTTGGAATACATTTCACCGATGATCGTTTCACTTGTCGGACGGATCACCAAAGGTTCGGCAAGCGTTTCGCCGCCGCCCACCGTAACGACCGCCACTTCCGGCGCAAACCCTTCTACGTGTTCCGCCTCTCTCGTCATAAAACTATAGGGAATGAGCAGCGGGAAATATGCGTTCTGATGACCCGTTGCTTTAAAACGCGCATCCAGCTCTTTCTGAATATTTTCCCAGATCGCATACCCGTAGGGACGGATCACCATCGTGCCTTTTACAGGCCCATAATCCACCAGTTTTGTCTTTATAACCACATCCGTATACCAACGCGGGAAATCTGTCTCTATATCCGCGATCTGATTGACGAACTGTTCCTTATCCTTCGCCATAATCTCCTCCGAAAAACAAAATATGGTACATCTTCAAAGATTATACCATATTTTTTGTCTGAAAACAATCTATTTACCCGCCGCTTACGGCATTTTTCTTGCGTTTAACCGTCCTGCCGCACTTCTTTGGTGCGCCAGATCACGGCGACCGCACCCGGCCCCACGTGCGAACCTATGACCGGCCCCATGATTGAAATGTCAGGTTTGAAATTCCAGCGCGCTTCGATCATTGCCGCAAGTTCGCCGGCTTCTTTTTCCGCATCGGTATGCACGATCCACATCATGCGGTTTTCTTCCACGGGATTGAATTTTTCCATTTTATCCAGCGCATAAGCAAACGCCTTTTTCATGCCGCGGCATTTATCCACCACGACAAGTTTCCCCTCATTATTAAACGACAAGACAGGTTTTACCTGCAGCAAGGACCCCGCCACCGCCGCGACAGTGGAAACCCTTCCGCCCCTTTTCAGATAATACAGATCATTTGCGAAGATCGCATACTGAATATGAAAACGCAATTCATTGACCGCATCGAACGCTTCCTGCACAGTCTTCCCTTCGTTGCGCAAGCGGAGCGCTTCGCGCACCAAAGCGCCCTGTCCGATCGTTGCGGCCAGAGAATCGACTGCCAGAAGATTGAAATCGGGATAATCTTTACGGATATCTGCCGCCGCCTTTTCCGCTACGGTCACCGTGGGAGAAAGCCCGCTGGAGATCGTGAAATGCAGAACGTCTTTTGCACCCTCCTGCGCCAGCTTGAGAAAATGATTGTAATGGCTTTCATAATTGAGCATGGACGTACGCGAAAATGCACCTTCACGCAGCTGACGGTAAAAATCCACATACTGAGAATACTCGGTATACGCATCTACACCTTCCGTGAACTGACCGTCCTTTTCGACGACATAATTCAGGCTCACAAACTTTATGTCGTTATCGCGTACAAAATCGGCATAAAGGTCGCAGGTGGAATCGGTGGATAAAATAAATTTATACATAAATCGTTTCCTTTTTATTAATTGAGCATCTGCCCGATTGAATTATATCACAGAATGTACAGGCCTGTAAACATTTTCGACGCATTATTCTTTGTTTTTTACGATTTACAGAAAAAACGCCGATGGATGCGTCCGAATTTTACAAAATACCGCACAATTTTTTCAAAAAAAACTTGAAAAGAAACGACAAATGAAGTATAATAGCAATGAGATTATTTTCGGAGAAATCAATGAATCAAGCAGATTGGAATGAGTTAAAAAGCGGCACGGACGTACGCGGCGTAGCCCTCGAAGGCGTAGAAGGTGAACACATAAACCTGACGGACGAAGCGGTTTCGGGGATCATGAAAGCATTTTGCTACCGCCTTGCAAAATCGCTCGGAAAGGACAGGCTTACCGTGGCGATCGGACACGATTCGCGCCTGTCGGCTGACAGGATCAGTAAATGCGCCGCCGATGCGGTGACACAGAGCGGATCGGACGTCATACTCACAGGGCTATCGTCCACGCCTTCCATGTTCATGCTTTTGCAGGAAAAAGATATCGGCGCAGACGCTTCCGTCATGATCACGGCAAGCCACCTGCCCTACAATAAAAACGGTTTGAAATTCTTTTTGCCGTCCGGCGGGCTGGAAGGCAAAGACATATCCGAAATCTTGGCGCTTGCCGCCGAAGGGAAATCCCTTTCGGGAAAACAAGGCACCGTACGCAAGCAATCTTATATCGGGCGTTACAGCGAAAACCTGGTGAAATTCGTCCGCGAAAAAACGGGCGAGGAAAAACCTCTTCGCGGGAAAAAGATCATTGTGGATGCAGGAAACGGAGCAGGCGGATTCTATGTGGAAAAAGTTCTTATTCCACTGGGAGCCGATACCGAAGGCAGCCAGTTCTTAGAACCGGACGGACGCTTTCCGAATCATATTCCCAACCCCGAAAACAAAGCGGCGATGAAGAGCATTTCCGACCAGGTCAAACAAACGGGTGCAGATTTCGGGATCATCTTCGACACCGACGTAGACCGCGCGGGCGCCGTCGACAAGAGCGGCGAAGAGATCAACCGCAATCGGCTCATTGCGCTCATCTCCGCCATTCTTCTTTCGGAAAAAGCCGGAACGATCGTTACGGATTCCGTCACCAGCGACGGGCTCGCTCAGTTTATCCTGGCACACGGCGGAAAACACTGCCGCTATAAACGCGGATATAAAAACGTGATCGATAAAGCCAAGGAACTCAATGCCGCAGGGATCTATTCCCCTCTTGCCATTGAAACGAGCGGACATGCCGCGCTCAAAGAAAATTATTTTCTGGACGACGGCGCGTATCTTGTGACACGTATCCTGATTTCTCTTGCAAAACTTGCAAAAACAGGCAGAAATATTTCCGACCTCATCGCCGATCTTCCTGAACCTGCCGAAGCGGCGGAAGTACGGCTCGGCTTTACGGAAAAAGGAAAAAACAATTTCAAAAAAATCGGAACAGCAGCAATCGAAGATATCAAAGACAAGGCGGTGGCGGCGGGGCTGAAACTCGCACCCGATAACTACGAAGGGGTGCGCATCAATTTTGGCAAGGGCCAGGGCGAAGGCTGGGCGCTCGTACGCATGAGCCTGCATGAACCCATCGTTCCCATCAATTTTGAAAGTACTGCAAAGAGCGGCTGCAAGGTTATCGCACAGGAACTTTTGGAATTACTTTCCGATCATGCGGATTCGATCGATTTGACCAATCTGAAAAACTATATTCAAAACGCATAATGCGGCTTACGTAGAAAAAATTTTTTTGAAGGAGATATATACATGAACGTTCGTGAACAGACAGTGAATGCGATCCGTGTACTTTCCGCGGAAGCGATCCAGAAAGCAAATTCGGGTCACCCCGGGCTTCCTCTCGGCAGCGCCCCGATCGGCTATACGATCTTCGCGGATTTCCTGAAATTCAATCCGAAAGATACAAAATGGGATGACCGCGACAGATTCATCCTTTCCGCAGGACACGGCTCCATGCTCAACTATTCCCTGCTCTATCTGTTTGGATACGATATTTCAAAAGAAGATCTGATGAATTTCCGTCAGCTCGGCTACAAGACGCCCGGGCATCCCGAATACGGCCACACACCCGGCATCGAAACGACGACGGGCCCGCTCGGACAGGGAATTGCCAATGCCGTCGGTATGGCTCTTGCGGAAGCGCATCTTGCGGCGACCTTCAACCGCGAAGGTTTCCCGATCGTCGATCACTATACCTATGCACTCTGCGGTGACGGGTGTCTGGAAGAAGGTATTTCTTATGAAGCTTGCTCCTTTGCGGGAACACACAAACTCGGCAAGCTCATTCTTTTCTATGACGACAACGACATCACCATCGAAGGAGATACGGATATCACTTTCAAAGAAGACGTCGGCATGCGTTTCAAAGCACAGGGCTGGCAGGTTCTGAAAGTAGACGACGCGAACGATCTCGATCTGTTGCGCCGCACCATCCGCAAAGCAAAAGCGGACACGGAACGTCCTTCCATTATCATCTGCAAAACGGTCATCGGCTACGGCTCGCCGCTCGCAGGATCGCACGAATGCCACGGTGCTCCGCTCGGCGTGGAAAACCTGAAAAAGCTCAAGGAAAACCTCGGCTGGACATGCGAACCGTTTGAAGTTCCCGAAGAAGTTTCCGCTCATTGCGCATCGATCGCGAAAAAAGGTGCTTCCCGTCAGGGAAAATGGAAGAGACTCTTCAAAGAATATGAACAGGCCTACCCCGAACTTGCCGCACTGTACAAACAGTTTATGAGCGGAGAGCTGCCCGACCTGAAAAACAACGCGTCTTTGTTTGAATTCCCGAAGGCAGACGCTACCAGAAATACCAGCTTCGCCGTACTCAACAAGCTGGCAGACCTGATCCCCAACCTGATCGGCGGATCCGCAGACCTCGCGCCTTCCAATAAATCCAACATGAAAAAACGCGGCGATTTTACCGCAACCGACAAGAGCGGTTCTAATATCCATTTCGGAATCCGCGAACACGCCATGGCGGCAATCGCAAACGGTATGCAGCTGCACGGCGGACTCCGTGCGTACTGCGCTACCTTCTTTATTTTCTCCGATTATATGAAACACGCGATGCGCCTTTCCTCACTCATGCACCTGCCTGTAACTTATATTCTCACGCATGACTCGATCGGCGTGGGAGAAGACGGCCCTACCCATGAACCTGTCGAACAGCTCATTGCATTGCGTTCCATTCCGAACATGAAAGTGTTCCGCCCTGCCGACGGAAAAGAAACGGCGGCGGCATGGATCTCCGCCCTGACAGGCAATTCGCCTACCTGCCTCGTACTGACCAGACAGAATCTGCCCCAGTACGAAAAATCGGGTCTGGATGCCCTTAAAGGCGCCTATGTGCTCGCTGACAGCGACAAAAAAGTACCCGATGTGCTTCTGATCGCCAGCGGCTCGGAAGTAGAACAGTGCATGCAGGCCAAAGAGATCCTGAAAGGAAAAGGCGTCGACGCGCGCGTCGTATCCATGCCGTGCATGGAAGAATTTGAAAAGCAGCCTCAGTCTTATAAAGACGAAGTCCTGCCGCCCGAAGTAAAGGCACGCGTCTGCGTGGAAGCCGCTTCCCCTTGGTCTTGGTACAAATATGCGGGAGATTGCGGCGAGATCATCGGCATGACCACATTCGGCGCAAGCGGCCCCGCGAACAAACTGTTTGAAATGTTCGGCTTTACCGCAGACAACGTCGTCGAAAAAGCGTTCCGTTCCCTGAATAAAGTATAAAAAACAGCTTCCCTGTGTGCGCAAATTATTGCGCACACAGGTTTTTTTCTTTTTTCAAAAAAATACCTTTGTTTAAAATTTAAACGCAGGGCGTTTGCCCTGCGTTTAAATCGTATAGCGGCCTGTAAAATTTTCAAGCCGCTGTTTTTCTGTCATTTCTTTGTCCGTAAAACATTTTACAGGCAACGGCATTCCTCTTTTATGCTTTGCTGTCCCTATAAAATTTCTCTTTTATATTTGCTTTGCCGTACCTTCAATATTTCTCTTTGGCGCGTAGAAAAAGGATGCCCCTCTTTATTTTCAGGGCAAATCCTGAGGATACCCTTTCCCGCCTATGATAAGGCATTCCAAGCCCTGCCCGACACAACCCAGCACAATGCCCGCAAAGAACCCGCTCGCGTGTCCGAGATTACGCAAAAGGTCATACGGGAACCATTCAAATCCGATCATGGAAGTACCCCCGTTAAAACACATAGCA
>CATYEP010000058.1 GCA_958405585.1 uncultured Eubacteriales bacterium | reverse complement strand
CTGCTTTTGACGGCGTTTGATAATATCGATTATTGGTATCAGTCCAAATTTCAGTCCAAAACAAGCACGATCATTTCGCTTATCGGATATCTCGTCTTGCAGGCGTACAAGGTCATATTGCTGATCTTTGGTAAAAGCGTTGCGTATTTTGCGTTTGCCAATACCCTCGATTTTTTGGTTATCGCTGTTTTATATTGTGTATCGTATGCCTTGAAAAAAGGCGCACGCTGGAAATTTTCTTTCGAAACGGCAAAGATCTTGCTGCGGCAGAGCTGGGTTTTTATTCTTTCAGGGTTTATGACAGCCGCATATAATTCCATCGATAAGATCATGCTCAAAGAAATGCTCAACGATACTGCTTATACGGGATATTATGATGTGGCATACAGTGTCAGTAACGTATGGGTTTTTGTACTGGTTGCCATTAAAGTTTCTTTTAATCCGCTTATCTATCAGGCTTACGGGGATGAAAATAACCCTGAACTTTTTCGAATCAGAACCCGTCAGCTGTATTTTATCACGTTCTGGCTTTCGTTTTCGGCATCGGTTTGTATAGATGTGATCGCTCCGTTTTTTATTCGTTTCAGTTACGGAGAGGCTTATCTTCCGGCTATTATTCCTACAATGATTTTGGTTTGGAATTTAGTTTTCGCTCATTTGGGAACAGTCACAATCGTACATCTGACATGTATGCATCAACAGAAATATATTATCGGATTTACGTTTCTGACTCTGATCACAAATGTTTGCATGAATGCGATTTTGATCCCGCGGTTCAACATCATAGGTGCAACTGTTGCAACTGTGTGTTCTCAGTTTTTTGTGTCTATGATTGCACCTCTTTTTTTCCGTAAAACAAGATATATTCCGTTGGATATTCTGCGTGCGGTTGTATTCCGTGGTATAGAGTTTCCCGCGTTACGCAAAGAATTGAAAGAAAAGATTTTCCGCCGTTCCCGAAGAAAAAAAGAGCTGCTTTCGGAAGAAACTGCCCAGGGAAAGTCTGAATATGTGGATACGGAAAAATGCGAAGAAAACTTTGAAGGGAAGATCGAGGAAAATATCGAGAATAAAATTGAGAGAGACTCTGAGGAAAACTCCGTGGAAAAAGTAGAGAAAAACGGAAACGGCACCTCGCTCAAAAAATGAAGTATTGTTTTATAGGCTGAAAGGGCACGGTTTTGCATAACTTGCAAAACCGTGCCCTTTTCATATATAAAATTTTTTTGTGCGCGATGAGTGTAAACAAAAATTAAATTCCTGATACATTTTTCGTATGAAATATATTGGATTTTTGAATGTGGATTTGCAGGAGTTATTAAAATATTGCGAGATTTTTGATGAAAAAAGAAATGAGTACGGGCAGAAGTTTTTTCGGTAATAAATTTTTGTCGTTCAGTCTTGAAACGCCGTACTTTCTTACTTATAATGAAAAAGCAGGGAGAAGAAAGGCGCCCGCCGCTCTTTGCGTGAATCCAAGGGGAGGAAGTTCAAAATGGTTTATTTTTTTAATGGAGCAGGCTGTTTGCGGCGCTGTGTACCCGAATATGTGTATCAAGGCTCAGCGGATGCAAATTCGGCCGTATTGGTCGGCCCGTTTGACGAGAGTACGCAGGTTTCCGTCGTATTTCGCATGCCCGACGGCGAAAGCACATCTAAGATATATATGCAGTATCAGGGCGATGCGTCTGCGTATAACGCGGACGGCGAAGCACTGCATTGCTGGATCGCCGAAATTCCGTCGCTTGTGACAGCCCGTTACGGAAAGGTGTTTGTGCAGTTTTTCAGAAATGGGGCACAGGGAGAAATATTGGCAACGGAAAAGACTGCGTTTACGGTCGAACGGGGAGTGGCGGGTGAATTGCCCGACGTACCGGATACTGATACGTATGACAAAATTTTGGCAGTGCTGACGCAGATAAAAGCAGATGTAAAAAATGCGGCGTATGCTGCACGTGCATTGTACGGCTGGAACAGCGCGTTTGTCTATGCGGGTAACGAAATCGCGTATTGTCCCGATGCGTATGAACACGGAAGTTTCGTGCGTTCGCTCGTAGCGGAAAACCGTCAGCCGCCTTATGATGAAACAGGTTTACTGAATTCGGCGGCATGGGAAGAGGTTTGCCGTTTTGATGACATTTATGAGAGTGCGGCGCAGGCTGTGGCGGCGCAGGAAGCAGCAAGCAAGTCGGCTGAAACCGCTTCGCAGAGTGCGGCAGAGGCAGTTTCCGCAAAAAATTCCGCATCAAATGACAGCGCTTCCGCGAGGGAGAGCAGAGAGTCCTGCGAACGGGCGGCGTCAGAGGCGATGACGGCGGCAGAAACGGCTTTGAAAGCGGCGGAAGAAGCGGAGCAGATCGCCGGCGGGAATTTTGTGCTGCAAAAAGATTTTGAAGAAATACTGGACGGTACTGTCAAGGTAGGGAAAAGTGTGTCCGCAGACAGCGCTCAAAAAGCGTCACAGGACGGACAGGGACATGTGATTTCCGATACTTATGCCACCAAAACAGAATTTTCACAGGCAGTATTGGTTTCCGCGCAGAGTTTTTCTGAGCAGCAGAAACTGCAGGCCAGGCAGAATATCGGAGCGGTATCTTCCGACGGAAGCGTTTTGTCTGCCCAGCAGATCGGTTCTGAAAATGATGTCGTTATCGGGAAAAGTCTGACGTCCATAGAGGCTGGAAAACTTTATCTTTGCTGTAATTTGCAAAATATAACCGTTCAAGGCGGAGGGACATATTTCTTTGAAAAATGCAAAGGAACGCTGACCGCAGGTGATTCTGCCACTAAATTGTATATTCAAAACAGTCCGGAGCTCTTGATAAACGAAATTAATGCGCTAAACTGGAAAAATATTTTTGTGGACGGAAAAGCATCTTTTGCAGTCTATGAAAGTACGACGGGAATTACTGTCGGCCAGACATACACCGATGCCACTTTGATCACCAACATCCGCGCCGCCGACAGAACGTATGTCTATACAGATTACGGAAACGGCTTGGCGAGTATCGGAGCAATTTCCAGCGGTATCAACTATTGCGGGATAGCAGTCTGTTCATCGACGATGTCTACGTTTGATAAAATTGTCGGGATTCCGTTTTTATTGTACGGGTCGAATCAGTTCCGTTTCGATCGTGCAGGACAGATCGAGGTATCACAAGAGAAAGGTGTGGAATTTTTTATGTTGGATGATGCGCATATACTAAAAATTGTTTGTGAGGTAGACGCATGAAGAAAGTTGCGGTCAATCATGAAATACTGTTAAAAGATTATGAAACGGCTTTTCCGAAGGAATGGCTGGATATGTACGGCTTTAAAGAAGCGGAAGTGCCTTATGAAGATGTGGAATTTGCCGACTTTGAAAATCAGACTTTTTCAGAAAGTCTGTACAATCAAAGAAAAGAAAGGGAAGAGGCGGATCGCGTTTATGCCGAGAATAAGGAACGGCTGACAAGATTGTCTGAGGATCTCGTCCAGTCTGTGGCAGGTGAAATCATCCCCGATCTTGCAGAACGTAAAGCGGAATTTATCCGTATTCACAATGAGGTACGTACTTATGAGGGGAAAGAGGCAAGAAAATCGTAAGGTCTATGTCAACGCAAAGATTTTACTGTATCGCTGCATAACTTTTTGTTTTTAAGGGCAAATAATTTATTGAATCAAGATCTCTTGTTTTCCGCATAATCCGCCAAAATCCGACATAAAATATACCACTGCTATAAAAGGAAGCGGGGGTATATAGAAGTGTGGGAGTATATGGAGCGCCGTGCGCGGCAATGTGCGGAATATATTTTGAAAACAGGGGCGACGGTGCGTGATTGTGCAAAGCATTTCAACATCAGTAAATCGACCGTACATAAAGATGTAACGGAACGTTTGAAAGAGGTTGACTTGTTGCTTTGGGGAGAAGTGCGGCAGGTATTGCAGAAAAATCTGGCTGAACGGCATATCCGTGGCGGGGACGCTACAAGACAAAAATATAGCGCCCGTAAGGCCACAAAAAATAAAGTTGTTTGATCATGCCTTAATAAACGGCAAGCCGCGTTTGTTCTGGTAAATGTGAATGCCTGGTTCGTTTTCGGAAGAACAATAGGCGAGAGTATTTTTGATAAGCCTCCCAAAAGTATCTGCTTTTGGGAGGCTTATCTTTTATGGTTTATTTTTCGAAATCTATGCCGCAGCCCGCAAATTGCTTTGCGGGCTGCGGCATAGTGGGTGTGCGTTATAAATCTTTAAAAATTTGTATTTTTGGGTGGGACTTTTAAAATATCAGGGTTTCCGGTATAAAAACTGCCTGAAATTGTATGGGAATATACGGCCCGGAACTATTGAAATTTTCTCGGTTTTGTGCTAAAATAAAACAAATCACAAGCATTTTATTAATAATGTTATACAACTTTACAATTTCTTGAAAAAGAGAGAAGGCGGTTATGGCGAAATTTATGGGAATAGACGTAGGCTCGACGACGGTTAAAGTCTGCGTCCTTTCTGAAACGTACGAAATTTTATATACAAGTTATGAACGGCATTTTGCGCGCGTAAAGGAATGTGTGCTGAATCAGCTTTCTATTGTTGAAGAAAAGTTTGGCACAGGGGAGTTTCAGGTCAGCATAACGGGTTCGGCGGGACTGGGACTTGCCGAGCGCGCACATATTTCTTTTGTGCAGGAAGTGCAGGCGGCATTTACGGCCATACGGAAATACTATCCCGATGCCGACGCGGCGGTGGAGCTGGGCGGCGAGGACGCCAAGATCATCTTTATAACGGGCGGTACGGAACAACGCATGAACGGTTCGTGTGCGGGCGGCACGGGCGCGTTCATCGATCAGATGGCGACGCTTCTGAATATCACCGTCGATGAGATGGACAAACTGTCCTTGCAGGCGGAAAAAGTTTATCCGATCGCTTCGCGGTGCGGCGTTTTCGCAAAATCGGATATCCAGCCGCTTCTCAATCAGGGCGCAAAAAAAGAGGATATTTCCGCAAGTATTTTTCAGGCGGTCGTGGATCAGACGGTTTCAGGACTTGCGCAGGGCAGGCGCATCAAAGGCAAAGTTCTGTTTTTGGGCGGGCCTTTGTATTTTATAAAAGGGCTTCGCAAAGCGTTTAAGGAAACGCTCGGATTGGACGATGAACATGCCGTTTTTCCGGAAAACGCCCCTTGCTTTATGTCCATCGGAGCGGCTCTGTATTCCAAAAATGCGGAGTCGATGCCGCTTTCGGAAATCATTTCAAGAATTGTTTCTGTGCAGGAAAGCGACGATATCGTAACGGGCGAACCGCTGTTTAAGGACAGGGAAGAATACGAAGAATTTGTGGCGCGGCACAAGGCGAGCGATCTGGAATTTGCCGACATCAAAACGTATCGGGGAGATGCCTATCTGGGTATAGACAGCGGCTCGACGACGACAAAACTTGTCCTGATCACCCCCGATTGTAAATTATTGTATCAGCATTATCAGTCCAACAACGGACAGCCTTTGGATATCGTTCTGGAGCGTTTGCGCGAAATTTATTCGCTGGCCGATGGGCGTATCCGCATTTGCGGGGCGGCGGTTACGGGGTACGGCGAGGACATGCTGAAGGCGGCGCTCAAAGCGGATTTCGGGATCGTGGAAACGGTGGCACATTTCAAGGCTGCGCTTTATTTTAATCCGAAGGTGGATTTTATCATCGACATCGGCGGGCAGGATATCAAATGTTTTAAGATCAAAAACGGCGTGATCGATAATATTATGCTGAATGAAGCGTGTTCGTCGGGTTGCGGATCCTTTATCCAGACCTTTGCAAAGGCGATGGGAATGGAGATCGACGAGTTTTCCAAACTCGGACTTTTTGCGAAACATCCTGTCGAACTGGGCAGCCGCTGTACGGTATTCATGAACAGTTCGGTCAAACAGGCGCAAAAAGAGGGCGCGAGCGTGGAAGATATTTCGGCGGGGCTTTCCTCGTCCATCGTCAAAAACGCGATTTACAAAGTGATCCGTGCAAAGACGCCCGATGAACTGGGCAAGAACATTCTCGTGCAGGGCGGAACGTTTCTCAATGACGCGGTATTGCGTTGCTTTGAGTTGGAAACGGGCAAAAAGGTTGTCCGCCCGGGCATTGCCGGACTGATGGGGGCTTTCGGCGCGGCGCTGTATGCAAAGGAAAACATCAGCGGCGAAAGCACGGTCATTTCCGAAAAAGAGCTCAAAGATTTTACATACACTTCCAAAAGCCATACCTGTAAGGGCTGTACGTCCCATTGCAATGTCAACGTGATCGGATTTTCGGACGGCAGAAAATTTATTTCGGGCAATAAATGCGAAAAGGGTGCCGGGCTGAAACCGCATTCGGACGAACTGGATATATACAGTTATAAATATGAACGCATCCTGCAGAGTGTGTCGGGTTCGAAGGGCAGGCGCGGCAGGGTAGGGCTTCCGTTGGCGCTCGGTTTTTACGAGCAGCTGCCGCTTTGGGCAGGATTTTTCGAAAGCTGCGGGTTCGAGGTCGTACTGAGCGAACAGTCATCCCGAAAGCTGTATTTCAAAGGACAGCATACGGTGGCGAGCGATACGGTCTGTTATCCCGCGAAACTCACGCACGGGCATATTGAAAGCCTTCTGGATCAGGGCGTGGATTTCATTTTCTTCCCCTGCGAAAGCTATAACCTGGATGAACACGATTCGATGAATCATTACAATTGCCCCGTGGTTGCGTATTATCCCGAACTTCTCAAAGCGAACAACGAACGGCTCGATGGTAATAATTTTATAATGCCGTATCTCGATTTGAACGACGAAAAGACGACGGTCCGCGCATTGAAGCGCGCTTTGGCCCGCTGGAAATTGTCGTCCAAAGATATTGCAAAGGGGCTGAAGGAAGGGTTTTCCCGTCTGAATTCCTATTATGCGGATATCCGCAAGAAGGGTGAGGAAATACTCGAAAAAGCGCAGAGGCAAGGAAAGACGGTCGTTGTACTTGCAGGGCGTCCTTATCATATCGATCCGGAAATCAATCACGGCATCGGAAAATTGCTCACGTCTTTGGATGTGGCGGTTCTTTCGGAGGACAGTGTATTTGAAAAAGGGAAACAGGTACTTGTCAATGTCTTGAATCAATGGACGTATCATGCGCGCCTGTACCGTGCGGCGGAATATGTAACGGAACATGAGAACATCAACCTGGTGCAGCTTGTGTCGTTCGGTTGCGGGATCGACGCGATCACGACGGATGAAGTACGGGCGATCCTGGAGAGCCGCGGAAGATTATATACGCAGATCAAGATTGACGAGATCAACAATCTCGGCGTGGTAAAGATACGTCTGCGCAGTATGCTTGCCGCCATAGAAGAACAGAAGAGGCGATCGGATGAAAGAAAATAAAGATACGGTCGCGGATTTTCGCGACGATTACCCCAAATTTACACCGGAAATGAAACATACGCACAAGATCCTTGTACCGGACATGCTGCCGTTTCATTTTGAGATCATAGTGGATTTTCTGCGCAAAGAGGGCTGGGATATCGAGGTTTTGCACAACGATTCGCGCGCGGTGATCGACGAGGGATTGAAACATGTGCACAACGATACATGTTATCCGGCGTTGTGCGTAACGGGACAGTTTATCGACGCATTGAAGAGCGGTAAATACGATACGGAACACACGGCGGTGATGATCACGCAGTCGGGCGGCGGCTGCCGCGCGTCCAATTATATCCCGCTGATCCGCAAGGCGCTGAAAGCGGAGTTTCCGAAAGTGCCCGTGATCTCGCTCAATTTTGCGGGTCTGGAAAAAGACAGCGGTTTTCCTATAGGCTTGAAAACGCTTTTGAAACTTGCTTTTTCCGTTTTTTACGGCGACACGCTCATGTCCCTTTATAACCAGTGCAAACCGTATGAACTCGAAGAAGGCGCGTCGGATAAAGCGCGGGAAGATTGTCTGCAGATTATCCGCACGGCAATCGATAAAAACAAGTACCGTTCCTATAAAAAATGGACGAAAGCTATGCTGGAACGCTTTTCGCAGGTAAAGCGCAGCAGCGAAAAAAAAGTGAAAGTCGGCATTGTCGGGGAGATCTATGTGAAGTATTCTCCGCTCGGTAATTCGCATCTGGAAGATTTTCTGTATTCGGAAGGGTGTGAGCCCGTGGTGCCCGCTTTGATGGATTTTGTGCTTTATTGTGCCGTAAACAATATCAACGACGCAAAATTGTACAACAAAAAGAGTGCGGCAACGCCGCTTTTTAAACTGGCATATAAATACCTGCATCATGTACAGGTCAAGATCATACGGATCACGGAAAAATATGGCTTTGAACCTTTGCATGATTTCGAACATTTGCGCAGATGTGCAGATAAGGTCATCAACCAGGGCGTAAAGATGGGGGAAGGCTGGCTCATTCCCGCGGAAATGGCGGCTTTGGCGGAAACGGGTACAGACAACATAGTTTGTGCACAGCCGTTCGGGTGTCTTCCCAATCATATTGCGGGAAAAGGTACGATCCGCACGCTCAAACAGATGTATGAGCATGAAAACATTGTGGCGGTCGATTATGATCCGTCCGCAACGAAAGTAAACCAGGAAAACCGCATCAAACTCATGCTCGCCACCGCAAGAGAAAATCTTTTGCAGAATAATCAAAAATAACAGGCAGGACAGTCCTCGCTTCGATCGAAAGACGTATTTTTTCCGTACATACCTTGCGTGAATGTGCCAGTTTGAAACGGAATATGCAACCGAAAAATGATCTATCCGTTTGCTCGGGCAGGGGCCTCATTTTGGCTTTTTAAATACGGTTTTGACGTTTTATCGGATAGATGCGGGACTGACCGAAACGGCGTTGAACGTTCGGGCGGCGCAGGTATTTTGTCAAAAATATATTTCGGTTTCGTATCATAACAAAATTTAATTTAGGATAAATCGTGAAAGTACGGGTAGAAAATACATGAAGCAAGATTATTGCAGTACGTTGCCTTTTTGGCATAAACTATCGGAAAACGCTCAGGAAAAATTTTGTGCGAATCTGAAACCGCAGAAGTATCATCGCGGTGAGCGGATTCATGGCGGCAGAAATTGCAAAGGGGTTATTTTTATTGAGCGCGGCAGTCTGAGAGTGTATATGCTTTCCGAGGGCGGACGCGATATCACGTTGTATCGGCTGTACCAGGGGGATGTGTGTATGTTGTCTGCCTCCTGTGTGTTGCCGGAGATCACTTTTGACGTTTTTGTGGATGCGGAAGAAGATTGCGATTGCTATGTGATCCCTGGTACCGTGTTTGCAGAGATCGCCGATCGCGACATGAATCTGAAACTGTTTGCCTATGAAACGGCATTGACCCGTTTTTCTGAGGTAATGTGGGTCATACAGCAGATACATTTTATGAAGATAGACCAGCGCCTGGCAGTTTTTTTGTGGGATGAATTGATGCGGACGGGAAACGATCTGATCCCTCTCACGCAGGAACAGATCGCAAAATACATGAGTTCTGCCCGGGAAGTGGTTTCGAGAATGCTCAAATATTTTGCAAATGAAAGTATCGTAAAAATTTTTCGAAAAGGAGTTATGATCATCGATAAAAAGAGACTGAAAGAATTGGCGTTGGCGGCGTAGTGTGACTTGGTCACAGACAGCTGCAGGAAAATCGTGTTAAAATATGTGCAGAAAAAGGAGGAATAATTCTATGAGAAGCATTACGAAACTTGATCTGCAGTACGCCCACAGATTTTACGGATTTCGGGGCGAAGCGCAATATCTCCACGGTCATACAGGCGTTTTGACGATCGAAGTGGAAGATTCTGTAGAACCCGGAGTCAACATGGTTTTCCCTTGCAACGAAATTCAGAAAACGGCATGGTCGGTTTTGAAAAATTTTGATCATGCACTGATTTTGCGGGAGGACGATCCGCTGTTGCCTGCTATTTTGGAAGTATACGAAAAACAGGGTATCCGCAACGGCGCCCCCAACAATGTCATGAAAGGGCCTGCGTTTAAAACGGAACTGGCGACGGCTTATCCGGAGTGCAGGCTTGTCGTTACGAAAGAGACGATGACCGTTGAAGGGATGATCAAAATCGTCTACGACCTTTTGAAAGACAAACTGAATATTGCAAAAATTACATTTACGAGCGGCGTGAATGCGGCATCGGCTGAATTTAAAACGGAAAATAAGATCGATCGCTGTCCGCTGTGCGGCATTGCTTTGAACGAAAAAGGCGTTTGCCCCAAATGCGGATATAAAAAATCCTGACAGATTTTAAGCTCTTAAAGGGGGGGGGGGGGGGGGGGGGCCCGCCCCCCCCCCCCCCCCCAATTGTAAGGTTTAATTTTTTTAAAAAAAAGAAAAAAAACAATTAAAAATTTATAGAAATCGGAAAAAAAA
>CATYEP010000057.1 GCA_958405585.1 uncultured Eubacteriales bacterium | reverse complement strand
ATCAGCGGAGAGACGGAAAAGCTGATTGCATTTGCGTCCGATACAAAAAAGGTTACGGCGCAGGATGTGGATGCCGTGGTCTATAAAGACGCCGAATATAAGACGTATGAGATGTCTAATGCGCTCGGCATAAAAAACTACGGTAAATTCATGGCGGTACAAAACGAATTGCAGGCAAAGGGAATGGATGAAACGGCGGTACTGAACGCATTATGCTCCTATTATCGGGGCATGTTTGAAATTGTTCTTTTGCGTAAGAGTGATGCGGAAACGGCAAAGCTTCTGGGTATGAAAGAATACGGTGTGAAGATGAGCCGCCGTCAGGCAGAGATCATCGGCCTGCACAGGGTGGAGGAATGTTTCCGATGCATCAACGGTGCGCTGAGCAGGATGAAGGCAGGGGAAATTTCGGCATCTGCGGCGTTGCAAGTGGTGAATTTGCAATTATTTTTCGGCGGAAATACAAATAACGCCGGATAACAGTCCTTATTTGCTTTATTTTTTTTGCGATTTCATGTAAAATAAAATGGTACGAATGAGCTGACGGAGAATTCTATGAACGAATTTTTTTCCAATATTGCAAAAGCATTTTCGGATTTCGGGCCGGTAGACGTATTGAGTATTCTGCTGTTTGCCTTGGTGTTCTATTACGTATTCCGTATTCTGAAAATGAATAACGTCCGCAGTGTGATCGTTGTGTTCGCTCTGTTTGTGATTGTGACCGGGATTATTTTTGCGTCGGACGAAAAGCTGAAGGGTGATGTATTCATGGTGATCCCGATGGTTCTGGCTGGATTGATTTTGGTCATTTTCAATGTGGAAGTCAAGCGGGATATTCTGAATCTTGGTACGCTGAACCGTTTATCGGAAAAGCGCGAGCATCAGATGTTTGCGTCCAAGGACGAGGTGGAGCGGTATATCTCGGAGATCATCAAGGCGCTGCAAAATCTTTCCAAAGACAATATCGGTGCACTGATTATTTTATCGAACGACAATATACCTGCCCAGGTTCTGGAAAGCGGGGTTATTCTCGATGCGAACATTTCGTCGCAGCTGATTGAAGGAATATTTTTTGTCAAAGCGCCGCTGCATGACGGGGCAATGATTATTAACAATTATAAAATACAGGCGGCAGGCTGTTTTCTGCCGTTGACACAAAACGTCAACATTCCCAAAGAATTGGGAACGCGTCATCGGGCGGGTATCGGGATTACGGAAACGTCCAACGTGATTGCTTTGATCGTATCGGAAGAAACGGGGATCATTACGATCGCACAGCGCGGAAAGATATCGCGTTATGCAGATTATGATCTGTTGAAAAAGACGCTGAGCGATTATTACTGGAAAGACTTGTCTGCTGATTGGAGAAAACGCATATGAGAGAAAAGAGTTTCTGGCGCAAAGTTGCCGGTATTTTTATAGATAATGTGCCGATCAAACTTTTATCGATCGCATTGGCCGTATTTGTATTTATCGTGATCAATTTCGGGGGCTGAGGTGCGTGTTGCGGATGGAAAAGACTATGAAGAGCTGTATCGCAGTGCCTGAAATTTTACTGCCGCGTGTCGGAACGGATATGCACGCATGGGCGGTGATCGCCTGTGATCAGCACACGTCGGACAGTGCGTATTGGTCGGAATTGGAGCAAACAGTCGGCGAAAAACCTTCAACGCTACGGCTGACCTTGCCGGAAATATATTTGGACAAAGAGGATTGCGCGGATCGGATCGGGAATATTGCGAAAACGATGCGGGAATACAGGCACGGCGGCGTATTTCGGAAACTTCCGAAAGGGTTTGTATTGGTGCGCCGCAAGACCCCGTATTCGCCTGTGCGGACAGGCATCGTGCTGGCTGTGGATCTGGAAGAATATTCGTATGAAAAACAGAGCAATGCCTCGATCCGTGCGACGGAGGCGACGATACTGGAACGGATACCGCCCAGATTGAAAATCAGAGAGTGTGCGGAGCTGGAATTTCCGCATATAATGTTATTGTACGATGATCCGCAGGATCTTGTTTTGGGAGAGCTGAAAGGTCGGACAGATCTTGAAACTTTATATGATTTTGAATTGAATATGGGCGGCGGACATGTTTGCGGGCAATTTGTGGCGGAATATGAAGAGGTGATCCGACGTTTTGAAAGTCTGAAAAAAGACGGCCTGCTTTTTATGGTCGGAGACGGAAATCATTCGCTTGCGTCGGCGAAAGCGCTTTGGGAGAAGATCAAGGCGGACTTGCCCGCGTCGGAACGGGAGACGCATCCGGCGAGGTATGCGCTTTGCGAAGCGGTTAATCTTTACGATGAAGGGATACGTTTTGAAGCGATACACAGGCTTGTAAAGGATGTAGATGCGGCGGATTTCATAAAAGGTTTTTTGGGTATAGACAAGGGGAACGGAGCATTTTACGTGAGCGGAAAAAAGCAGAGTATTTCTTTGCCGGAAGAAGCGGCGGACGCCGTGCGCGCAGTTGATTCCTATATTTTGGAATATATTTCAAATAAAGGCGGAAGCGTGGATTATATTCATGGAGAACAGGCCTTGGCGCAATTTACGCGGGAGAATCCCGATTGTGTCGGGATTTGTCTGCCGAAAATGGATAAAGGTCAATTATTTGGGCAAGTTCAGCGTTTCGGGAGTTTGCCGCGCAAGACTTTTTCGATGGGTGAAAGTGAAGAGAAGAGATATTACATCGAGGGCAAGGAGATAAGATAAATGAAACCGGTCGTATGCAAGTTTGGCGGTTCGTCTTTGGCGGACGGCACGAATATATTGAAAGTCTGTGAGATATTGCGCGGTGATCCTGCGCGTAAATATGCGGTTGTATCGGCGCCCGGCAAGCGTTATTCGGGGGATACGAAAGTTACGGATCTGTTGTATGAATGCTATCGTGAGGCGAAAGAAAAGGGACAGTGTGCAGATACGTTTGCAAAGATCCGCACGCGCTTTACTTCCATTGTGGAAGAGTTGGGAATGAGTGCGTTCGATATCGGTTCGATTCTTAACGAGACGGAAAAGGAAATAAACGAAAGAAAGAGTGCGGATTTTACGGCTTCGCGCGGCGAATATTTGAATGCTCGGATCATAGCGGCAAAATTGGGTTGGGCATTCGTCGACGCCAAGGATATTATTTTCTTCAATGAAAAGGGAGCCTTCGACGAGGAAAAATCTTACCCGATCATTGCGGCGAAACTGGAGTCATGCAAGGAAGCAGTTATCCCGGGCTTTTACGGCACGGATTCAAACGGGAATATCAAGACCTTTTCCCGCGGCGGTTCCGATATCAGCGGATCCATTATCGCAAGAGCGGTAAATGCGGAATTGTATGAAAACTGGACGGATGTCAGTGGATTTTTGGCATGCGATCCGCGCATCGTGAACAGTCCCGAACGGATCGAGGTGATTTCGTTCAAGGAATTGCGTGAGCTTTCCTATATGGGAGCAAACGTGTTGCATGCCGATTCAATTTTTCCTGTACGGAAAGGAGATATTCCGATTAAAATCAAGAACACATTCCGCCCGGAAGATCCGGGTACCTTGATTTTACCTTCGAAAAAATACGTATCCCGCGGGAATACGGTCACGGGAATTGCCGGGAAAAAGGATTTTACGGTTATTTTCCTTGAGAAATCGATGATGAACGGAGAAATCGGATTTGCCCGCAAAGTGTTGTCTGTTCTGGAAGATCATAAGATCTGCTTTGAGCATATGCCGTCGGGGATCGATACATTATCGCTGGTCATCGAAAGCAAGTATCTTACGGACGGCCTTTTGGAAAAGCTGTTGGCGGAGATCCGTGAGGCAGTTCACCCGGATTACTTGCGTGTTCTGGAAAATATCGCATTGGTTGCAACGGTGGGACATGGGATGGCGTCCAGTATCGGTACATCCGCCCGTTTGTTTAAAGCGCTCTCTGATGCAGGGATCAATGTCCGTATGATCGATCAGGGCTCCAGCGAGCTGAATATAATTGTCGGGATCGACAACGAAGATTACGAAAAATGTGTCCGTGCCGTTTATCACGAATTTTTCTCTGACAATAAGAATTGATGAAAAGATAAAAAAGCAGACAGACTCTTCTGGCAACGAAGAGTCTGTCTGCTTTTTTGTTTCATGAAGATAGGACTTTCATATAGATCTCTACAGAAAAATACGAAGCGCCGCAAAAAACGAAAACGATTTTTGCGGCGCTGAAATTATTTTTAAAAAAGGAACAAATCGGAACGCCGCGAATGAATCATTCTGCATAAGGCGACGAACGGAATTTCAGAGCCGGTTTTCCAAGCGGTTGTCAGTTTTTTTGGATGATCGCAGATGGTCGAAAATCTTGATCATGATTCCGGTCACCGGGAATGCCAGCAAAACTACGACAATGATATAGAGAACGGAAACGAAATCGGGCTTGTAAGGATTGCCGAGGAACATTTCGGGCAAGAGCGTGATACCGAGAATACAGAGGACGCACATGCCGGCAAAGAGAATAGCACGGAACATATTGAAGGGCATGCAGACCCGATAGAGCATGACAAGTCCGGTAAAGGTAATGATGAGGGTAGAGATTTCCTCATAATGTTCAGCGAAATACTGAGGCTGGAGATTGGAAAGTATCCGCGTGCTTTGGACGGCAAGAACCAAAACGATGGCGCATGGGAATGCGCGCGATAGCACGGTTGAAAGGAACCGCCCCTGAACGCGGTTTGTGTTCGGTTGGAGCGAAAGAAAGAACGAAGGCACGCCGATCACGAAAAATTCCAACAGCATCAGGTTGTTGGTTTTAAAAGGATAGAGTTCCCAGCCGATGATCGAGATAATAGCAAAGATGGTTGTGAAAAAGGTTTTCATCAGGTACAGGGAAGAGGAATTCTGGATATTGTTTATAACGCGCCTGCCCTCAAAAACGACGCGCGGCATAGACGAAAAGTTATTGTCTAAAAGCACGATATGGCTGACATTTTTGGCAGCGTCGCTTCCGGAGGCAACGCTGACGGCGCAATCCGCTTCTTTCATGGCGAGGATATCGTTGACGCCGTCACCCGTCATGGCGACAGTGTTTCCTTCGGCCTTGATGGCTTTGACGAGGATTGCTTTCTGTTCGGGCGTCACCCGTCCGAATACCGTATATTTGTTGGCTACGGAAATAACTTCTTTTTCGTTTAATCCTTCCAAAGAGATATATTTTTCAGCGTTGGAGACCCCGACTCTCTTTGCTACCTCTGAAACGGTGACGGGATTATCGCCCGAAATTACTTTGATGGCGACGTCGTTGTCCTTGAACCAGCGAATTGTCTGGGCGGCGTCGTCGCGGATATTGTCGGCGATGGATACGATAGCAACGGGCTTGAAGGCCGTGGGAAGTTTATCGCCGGTAATTTTCCCTGCGGACAGAGCGACGATGAGAACGCGCAGCCCCATGGAAGCGTACTGGTTGATAATTTTGTTGATTTTTTCCGGAACGCTGCTCAGTACGAATTCTGGTGCGCCGATCGCAACGGTACCGATTTCCGCAAACGATACGGCGGAAAGTTTTCTTTTGGAAGAAAAGGGCATGGTTGCGGTAGGAGTCAAAGTTGTATTGTGTCCGAAGTAATTATAAAGAGCAATGGAAGTCTGGTTATTGTCCTGCAGGGAATGCAGGCATGAGCCTACGATCTCATTGATGGAAAAATCGGTGGGATTGGACAGAAGCATGCAATCGTTGACTTTCATGCGGCCGTCGGTGATCGTGCCTGTCTTATCGAGGCACAGAACGTTGACGCGGGCGAGCCCTTCCAGGGAATAGAGATCCTGCACGAGCGTGTTGTGAGTCATGAGACGGATGATTCCGAGTGTAAGGGCGATACTGGTCAGCAGAAGCATGCCCGAGGGGATCATTCCGATCACGATGGAAACGGTACGCTGAATGGTGTCATTGATCTGCGTTAGGTCGGAAGCAGGATTGTAATTTGCCCAGTTGACCGGGAACATAAATCCTGCGATCGGAATAATGAGAAGGCCGACGATGAGAATGATAAGTTTGGTGGAACGCATGAGTTCCGAATTGGGCTTTTTATATTTTTTTGCTTTGGAAGAAAGGGAATTCAGATAAGTGTTTTTGCCGACTTTTTCGGCTCTTGCTTTGCAGGTTCCGCTGGAGATAAAACTTCCCGCATACAGGAGATCACCCGGTTCTTTTTTGACGGGAACGGATTCGCCCGTGAGCAGAGATTCATTGACTTCGATACTGCCTTCCGCGAGAATGCAATCGGCCGGGATCTGATTTCCGAGAGAGAGCAAGACGATATCATCGAGAACAATGTCTTTGGACTGTATTTCCTGTTTCTCGCCGTCGCGGATCACGATTGCGGTAGGTGTTGTCAATAATGAAAGTTTATCGATTTTTCGTTTTGCGATGATTTCGGTCACGATACCGAAGCCGATATTCAGAGAAAAGATGACGACGAAAAGAAATTGGGATGCACTTGCTCCTGAATAGACCAGGGCTGCGGCCGCGAGGACGCACAATAGGTTAAAGAAAGTACACAGGTTTCCGATGAAAATACTGGCATATGATTTGGAATATTTCTGATTCGTGTCGTTGAACAGGAACTGAGAAAAACGTTCGCTGACCTGTGAAGAGGATAAGCCTTTTTGCAGGTCGGGAGAATAGCGTCGTATTTCCGATGTTGCGGGAGCCTGTTTCTTTTTCTTGTAAAATTCTTTTTTTATCTTGTCGATATCCTGATCGGACGTATTCGCAGGTACATTCGTATCCGATGCGGAAAGTTTTTCCCGTACATAATCTTCTACGCGGAGGGAAGAACTTTCAGTATTTGTTTTCTGTACGGAATTTTTGTCGGTCTTTTCGCTGTTTTTATGCGAGATAAAGCCGAACGTTTTTTTCTTTTTGTCCATACAATCTCCTGTTGCTAAAAAAATCGGGTTTCAATAAGAACATTATACCATAAAATATATTTGAAAACAAACAATTTATTCTTAATTTTATTTATGTGCGGAATAAGCGTCGGAAAAAAAGGAAGTAAATTGACAAAATGGCCCGCAATCTATTGCCAAAAAGAAAAAATTGTTTTAAAATAATAGATGAAAGAATTACGGAGGCAAATTCATGATCGATAATAATTTTTTGCGGAATAATCCGGACGCGGTGCGAGAGAACATCCGGAAAAAATTTCAGGATAAAAAACTTCCGCTGGTAGATGAGGTGCTCGAGCTTGACGCAAAGCGCCGTGAGTTACAGACGGAGGGCGATGCGTGCCGTGCTAAGAGAAATACGCTCAGCGCACAGATCGGAAAGCTGATGCGCGAAAAGAAAGCGGAAGAAGCGGCAAAGGTAAAAGAGGAAGTTGTACAAAACAATGACCGTATTGCCGAGATCGAAAAGCAGACGGAAGAAATATCTGCGAAGCTGAAGCACGATATGATGGCGATCCCGAACATTATTGCGGACGACGTGCCGATCGGGAAAGATGATTCGGAGAATGTAGAGCGTCAGCGTTTCTTGGAACCGGCAGAGAAACCTTTTGAAGTGCCGTATCATCTGGATATTCTGGAAAGTCTGAACGGAATTGATCTGGATTCGGCGCGCCGTACGAGCGGGCAGGGATTTTATTATTTGCTGGGCGATATAGCGCGCCTGCATTCGGCAGTTTTAACGTATGCCCGCGACTTTATGATCGATAAAGGTTTTACGTATGTGATCCCTCCGTATATGATCCGCAGCGACGTTGTTTCCGGCGTCATGTCGTTTGAAGAGATGGACGGAATGATGTATAAAATCGAAGGGGAAGACCTGTATCTGATCGGAACAAGTGAGCATTCCATGATCGGAAGGTTCATGAATACTGTTCTGGACGAAAAGGAACTGCCTCTTACGCTTACAAGCTATTCACCCTGTTTCCGGAAGGAGAAAGGAGCGCACGGCATCGAAGAGCGCGGAATTTACAGGATCCATCAGTTTGAGAAACAGGAAATGATCGTCATCTGCAAACCCGAAGAAAGCAAAGAGTGGTTCGAAAAGCTTTATTCTTATACGGTCGAACTTTTTGTTTCGATGCAGATACCTGTCCGTACTTTGGAGTGTTGCTCCGGAGATCTCGCGGATCTGAAATACAAGAGCATTGACGTTGAAGCGTGGAGTCCGCGCCAGAAAAAATATTTTGAGGTCGGCAGCTGTTCGAACCTGACAGATGCTCAGGCGCGCCGTCTGGGGATCCGTTATAAAACGGAGAAAGGGAATGCTTTTGCGCATACACTGAATAATACGGTGGTTGCGCCGCCGCGCATGCTCATTGCTTTATTGGAAAATCATCTGAACGCAGACGGAAGCGTTAAGATTCCGGAAGTGCTTCGCAAATATATGGGCGGGAAAGATAAAATTATTCCTGCGAAAAAGTAAAATAAGGCGCCTGCATGAAAGGCGCCTTTCATATTGTTTGCCGATAAGTTTTTTTAATGCGGAAATCTTTCTGGGAAATTGCGGAAATCACTGCAGAAACAATATTTTCAGTATTTTTTCAGCTTCGGCTGGAAATTGAAAGTTGGCAAGAAATTGAAAGAGAGTATAAAAGGATTACGAAAATTATTTAGTAAAAATGCCGCAACGGGAAATTCCGTTGCGGCATGCGCTTTGGTCAGTTTAACAGATAATTGATTATTCTTCCGCATCGTCATCGTCTTTTTGCACGGTAACGACAGCGCTTTCGGCGAACCTTTTTACCGAATCGACGGCGCTTTCGCAACGGGATTTTGTCGGATAAGTTTTGCCTGTGCAGAGCAACTGTTTGGAACCGTTCAGAAGTTTGAAGAAATATTGTTTTTTCTTGTTCTGAGATATAACGATATTATCGCGCAGGATATTGTTTTTATGTGTCTTGATTCCGTTTTTTGCGCCGGAGAGAGAAGTATAATCAATACTGGTCAAAAGTTTTTCTCCGTTGCTTGCCCGCAATTCGAAATAGTAGGTACTGTCTTCGTTTTTCCGAATGACCCATTTACCTGTATAAATGGACTTTTTGTCCTCTTCGTCCGCTGTTTTTTCAATCAGCTTTTCAGCGGCAGGGCGGGATGCGACACGAGATTGGTCGGCACCGACGAGAGAAGATCTGTCTTCTTTTTCAATAGCGTTTGATTGTGTTTTGTCTTCCGTTTCGAGATCTGCCTTATCAGAAGTTATATCATCGGGAATTTGATTGTCGGCAGCTGTCGTTTCAAGGGCTGCGGGACTGCTTTCCGGAACGGTTGTTTGCTCGGAAGCCGCCGCCGTTGCAGAGGATTCAGAGCTTTCAGCTTCAAGACTTGCGCTGTTGTCTGCTTGTAAGGTTTTCTGAGAAGAAGAGGAAACGGTTTCGGCCGTCGCAGTTGCAGCGGCGGTATCGTTTTCGGGTGCGAAACTTTCTTTCGATTTATGTTTTGATTTATGAGCGGCTTTGGCTATGGCAACAATGATCAATATCAGCAAAACCGCTACGCATGCAACGATAATCCAGAAAAACAGAGGATTAGCTTTGAAATATTCGATGATCGCGTTCATTTAAATCACTCCATATATTTTTTTGTATAATACAATGTTAGTACAAAATCGTAAAATTGTCAAGTACAGACAGAAGTTTTTGATTCCGTTTGACAAAATTTTCGAAATACGATAGAATAAAGCAAATTCATTGCAAGGGTTTTACATGAAAGATTATACGGTATTGATTATAGGCGGGGGAGCATCGGGCATGATGTGTGCATTGCGTCTTGCTGAAGGCGGAGTGCATAATATTGCGCTGATCGAGAAAAATGAACGTCTTGGCAGAAAATTGTCGGCGACGGGCAACGGCCAGGGAAATGTGACGAACGAGAATATGTCTTCGTCACATTATTTTTCGTCAAGCGGAAGTGCCGAAAAGGTGTTGAGCCGTTTCGGGAAGACAGATCTGTTACAGTATCTGTTGCATTTGGGCGGTTTATACACGGCGGACGGATCAGGGCGGGTTTATCCTGCGTCCAGACAAGCGTCATCCGTTACCGATTTATTTCGGTTTGCGCTTGCAAGGGAAGGTGTCCGGGTACTGACAGGTGAAGCTGTGCGAGAAGTGCGGAAAGATGAGCGGAAAGATGACAAGTTTATCGTGTGTACGCAAGCAGGCGAATACCGCTCGGAATATCTTGTGCTCGCTTGTGGAGGAAAGGCTTCGCCGCATTTCGGTTCGGACGGGTTCGGGTATAAAATTGCGTCATGTTTCGGGCATACGATCACACCGCTCAGCCCCTCGTTGGTACGAATAAAGACGGTGCAGACAGATGTCCGCGGATTGAAGGGGATACGAGTGGATTGCGAAGCCGGATTATTTCGTAAAGACGGGAGCGGCAAGGAGATGCCTGTTACTTCGCAGCGAGGTGACGTTTTATTTACCGATACAGGGATCAGCGGTGATCTGGTATTCCGCCTGTCTGCTTTTTCGAAGACGGGGGATATTTTGTCGCTGAATTTTTTGCCCGATTTTTCAAAGAAAGACATTTTCGAAGTGCTGGAAATGAAAATGCGGAGCTATCCG
>CATYEP010000056.1 GCA_958405585.1 uncultured Eubacteriales bacterium | reverse complement strand
AAAAAAAAAACGCGGCCCCCCCGCCCAAAAATTTTTGGCCGCCGGCGGCGCTTCGGCTTTCCTTACAAGAATACACGACACGCATATCATTCTTGCTCGTTTTTTCTGTTAAAGAGCGCAAAGGTCAAAATCTTTGCGCTCTTTGACGTATCACAAACAAAAATCATTTCTCCGTATCTTCGATTTCACGCTCAAAGACTGAATATTTCCAGTCATCCGTCCCGGAAATCAGCCGCCAACCCTGTCTGCCGTATTCGTTCAGCTTTTCAATGTACCTCTCCATCTTTATATGAACGTTAAAAAACGGCTCCGCTCCCAGATCTGCCGTCATGTACTCGTATTTTTTCATAAGATATTCCCTCCTTTTTACTCTTGGAATCCGTATCTTCCGCCTTGTATTCTATCATATTTTTGTATCGCTTGCAACCATCATGACATTTTTCTGCACCCGAAAACATACAGATATTTTGTGCGGTTGACAGGTGTCCCCTTTGTGCGGTATAATAATATCAGAAAAATATTCAACCGAGGCGGCTGTATGATAGCAGATAACGTAAAGAAAACGCTCGCTGAAATTGCAAACGGAAACCCTTACGGAGAAAAAATAACGCTTGTTGCCGCGACCAAGACGCGCACCCCCGAAGAGATCAACAAAGCGATCGCCGCAGGCATTACGGACATCGGAGAAAACAAGGTACAGGAATTTCGGGACAAGTTCGACCTTGTCCGCGGCGCAAACCGTCATTTTATCGGACATCTGCAGACAAATAAAATCAAATACCTGATCGGGAAATGTTATCTGATCCATTCGCTCGACCGCTTTGATCTGGCTGAAGAATTGCAAAAGCGCGCGGAAAAAGCAAACTGGACAGCCGATTGTCTGATCGAAGTAAACATCGGCAACGAACTTTCCAAAAGCGGGTTTTCCCTTGAAAATGTGCAGGACGCTTATCAGAAATTGGTAAAATATCCCAATATTCGTATCCGCGGACTCATGGGAATGCTGCCAATTTGCGAAGATACGCAACATTTACGCTCATTATGCTTGTCTATGCGCGAAATTTATGATACAATAAAGGAGCAGGATAAGAATATCTGTCATCTTTCGATGGGCATGAGCGGAGACTGGAAGCTGTGCGTGGAATGCGGCAGCAACATGATCCGTCTGGGAACTTCCCTGTTCGGCCCCAGAAAAATACAGGCTCCTGTCAACGACTGATCAAAGCAAGGGGGAGACATGGGATTGTTTGATAGTTTCAGACAAAAAAGTGAATTTAAAAAACGGTCGATCCCCGGAGAAGCTCTGCCCGAAAAACAGCATTTCAGCCGCGAAGAAGGCAGCCGCCCCATGCAGATACGCCGTCCCAGATCTTTTGCGGACGTCGAAGAGATCATCGACCGATTCAAGGACAATCTGACCGTCATCGTTTATGTGAACGAACTGAGCGACTCCACCGCGATGCGCGTGACCGATATGCTCAGCGGCGCGATCTACGCGCTCGGCGGCGGCATGGCGCTCCTGCAAAAAGATATGTATATCTTTACCCCCGACGGCGTAGACCAAAAATAATGTTCCCTATCGCAAAAATATTTTCCCGCCGACAGAACGATTAACCGCTCAAAAGGTACGTCGCAAGTAAACTGCGGGAGATTTTAAGAATATTCTGACTTTTCCCGGCGGAAAAGCAGAAACTCAAAATTATATCCATTCGTTTTCTTTTACACTGCTCCTATGGGAGCAGATGCGAGAAATACACTGAACCAAGAAAGGCGGCAGGTTGCAAAACCTGCCGCCTTTCTTTTCTGTCTGTAAAAAGCAGTCGCGTTATACCAAAAAATTTACAAGTTTTCATCCGACTTTATTCTTTCTCAGCTCTATATCAAATAATTACAACACATACATACCTGCCCGTCATCCGTTTTAAAAGCGGTTTTTGCAAGAAAAGGCGCATCCCGCACGGCATTGTGCGGGATGCGCCTGTATAAAACACAAGAGAAATTCACGTCAATCGTATGCAGACGAGGGTATCGCCGCTCTGCAACTCGGTCGCTCCGTACGGAATGACTGTACCGCCGCCGCGCTTGATCATGGCGATCAGGACGCCTTGCGGCAGATTCAGATCTTTGATCGCTTTCCCTGCATACGCATGCCCATCGCCGACATATTCTTCATACATTCCGAACTCCTCGTGGTTTTCAAATTCGGGCGCGGCCGTAACCAGCAAGTCGCCCGCATTTACCTGCGTTTCCCCGTTCGGGACAAGCACTTCTTCGCCGCGCACGATCAGAACAATCAGAAACTCGCGCGGCATTACGCAGTCTTTGAGTTTTTTTCCTGCCCACGGGTGATTTTCACCCACCACGATCTTAACAAAACTGACCGAACCTTCTTCCTGGTAATCGTTGAACGTACGCAGAACGTCGCCGCCTGGCGCGATCATGTCGGACTTTTTGGATAACAGCGGCAACAGCGTACCCTGCACGAGCATCGAGAGCAAAACCACGCAGAATACGATGGAAAAAAGATCATATGGGAGATATTCTTCCCCGATCAACCCGACCGCATACACGGCGAAAACGACGGACGCAACGCCGCGCAGACCTGCCCACGATACGACAAAGATCTGATTGCCTTTCGCACGGAAAGGCAAAAGCAATGCCGAAACCGCCGCAGGGCGTGAAATCAGCGTCATGAACAGGAAAATCAGCAATGCAGGCACAATCACCTGCGGACGGACCAGCCATTCGGGCGTCGCCAAAAGCCCGAGCAGGAAAAATATCACCATCTGCGCAACGCCCGTCAGTGCGTCAAAAAAACGTACCGCATCGCGCTTTTGCGCGATGTGTGCATTCCCGATCATGATCCCGCAAATATACGCCGCCAGATATCCGTTCCCCGCCCATAGTCCGGGAAGCACCGACGGCATTGCATACGCCATCATCGCCAAGGCAATAATAAAAATCGTACTGCTCTGCCCCATCGACAGCGAAAAACGCTTTAAAACCGCGATCCCCAAGATTCCGAATAAAATTCCCGAAAGAGCACCGAATCCGATCTGTGCGCACAGCATCCCGAAGATCTGCCAACCGCCGACCGCACTCCCCGCGCCGCGCTGCGCCATGATCACCGCGACAAAAACCGCCGTCAGCATGTACGATACGGGATCGTTGGATCCCGATTCCATTTCCAACAAAGACGAAGTCCTGTATTTCAGATTCAGCCGTCGCGAGCGCAGAATATTAAAAACCGACGCTGCATCCGTGGAGCACAATACGCTCCCGATCAGCATGCTCTCCGCCCAGCCGATCCCGCCGAACGGCAGAATACGGAAGATCGCATACACTCCCGCGCCCGTGATCCCCGCCGTCAGCGCCGTGCCGATCGACGAGAGAAGCATCGCACGCGGCGCAACAGGCTTCGCTTCCTTATAGTTCGTTCCGAATCCGCCGTAAAAAATCACGAACACAAGACATATCGAACATACGACGTTGCCAAGAGCATAATCTGTAAAGTTCCCGATCTTCGGGCGCAATAACACCCCGAACACGATACCGAGCCCGATAAACAATAACAGCGAAGGTATTTTCAGCCGATCGGTCATGCGATTGATCAGCACACACAACGCGACCACCACGCCGAGCAGCAACAGCAAATAGACGTATTCCATGTTTTTCTCCCTCGGGACGCGTCCACCGCGCCCCGCTATGCCCTGAACATGCGCAACTTATCTTTCACAATATCCACAATAAACGGAAGATTGTCATACAACTCCCCGTCCACCTGCAATGTCAGAGGTTTTTCCGGTTCGATCTCAATGTGTTCGCAGCGTTCAAAAAAAGTAAATTTTTCTTTTAAGATTTTTCCCTTCATCAGCTTAATGAATGCGGGCGGCACTGCAAGTTTTTTTACGTCGTCCACGACCACAAAATCCAGCAGACCGTCACCCAGTTTTGCTTCGGGGCACATCGGGATTCCCCCGCCGATCCTATATCCGTTGCCCACACACGCGATCAGAGCGTTATAAGAACTCTCTTTCCCGTTCACACGCACCTTCATCTTGTAATTTTTAAATTTGCAAAGCGATATGATCAGGCTGACAATGTACTGAAACTTTCCGCGCAGTATTTTCGAAGCACGGCATCGCTGCAAAATTTCCACATCGATGCCCGTACCCGCCACGTTGATGCCGCGCACGCCATGCGGCATTTGCATATATTCGGTAAACTTCGGCTCCGTATCGAGAATCAGATCCACCGCCGCTTCCGGCTGCAACGGAATTCCCGCCGCCGCCGCAAAATCGTTGCCCGTCCCGGCAGGAACAAGTCCCAGCGCACAGTTTTCAAAATTCGTCATACCGCACACCGTTTCATGCAGGGTTCCGTCCCCGCCGATCACGACGAGATCGCCCCCTTCCTGCGAAAGATTGTGCGCCAAAATGGTCGCCTGTCCCGCTTTTTCCGTCTCAAACACACGAAACTCCGCTTTCCGATCGGCAAAACGCGCCAACGCGCGGCGATGCAGTTTTTTCTTTTTTCCCTCTCCCGACATCGGATTAAGAATGATATTGAGCATCCGTTGGTTTCCTCTTTTGCTTTTTACCCCAAAATTTTGCTTATTACCTTATTATTATACAATAAATCGCACATGATTGCAATTTATTTTGAAAATTGTTATAATAGACGCACAGAAAAATTTTGTCAAATCGGCGCGATTTCAGCGCAAAGGAATCATATGCAGTTCACTGTACCCCAAAAACTGATCGATCTGGCGCATGCGGCACCCTTTCCGCTCTATCTTGTGGGCGGAGCCGTACGCGACGCGCTGGCGGGTTTAACCTGTTCGCAGGACTGGGACATCTGCGCCCCGTGCGATGCCGAAACATTTTCAAAACTGGCGGCATACAACGGATTCACCGTCAACGGCACGTATAAGAACACGGGAACGGTCAACCTGAGCGACGGGGAGCACAAATTTGAATTTACTTCTTTCCGCACGGATGTTTACCGCCGCGGCGAGCATGCTCCCGAAAAAATCGTATTCACAGATGACATTGAAACGGACGCGCGCCGCCGCGATTTCAAATGCAACGCCGTATATTATGACCTCCGCTCGGAAAAAATCGAAGATCCGCTGGGCGGGGTTTCGGACATAGAAAACAGGTGTATTTCCACGACCCGCGCGGCAGATGAAGTTTTTTCCGAAGACGGGCTGCGGCTCATGCGGCTGGCGCGGCTTTCGGCGCAGCTGGGATTCACACCCGATCTTGAATGTATATTCGGCGCAAAATTCAACGCGGCGCTCATTGCAAAGATTTCTGCGGAACGAATCTTTGCGGAATTGCAACTCATCCTGCACGCAGACGAAAAATACGGACGAAAATACGCGCATTACGAAGGTCTGAAACTTCTGGAAGGGACGGACATACTCAACTACATCCTGCCCGAACTGGCGGCAGGCAAAGGAATGCCGCAGCGCAAAGATTTCCACGATCACGACGTTTTGGAACACTCCTTCCGCGCCTGCAAATATTCGGACAGCAGTATCCGCCTGACGGCACTTTTACACGATGCGGGAAAGCCCGCCGTATACGCCGAAACGGGAAAATACCACGGCCACGACGTTGCGGGAGAAAAGATCGTGCGACAGATCCTTGAGCGGCTCAAAGCACCGAAAAAGACCATCGATACGGCGGCAAGGCTGACCCTTTTGCACATGTACGATCTGGACGGAAAGGCGCGCGAAAGCAAGATCCGCACCTTTATCGTAAAAAACTATGACGTGTATCCCCTTTTGCTTCTTTTAAAGCAGGCGGATTATTCGGGCTGCAAGGACGATCTGAATGTCTGCCCCGGAATCTTAAAATGGAACAGGATCTATGCACAGATGCAGCAAGAAAACGTCCCGTTCACGCTTCGGCAGCTCGCCGTTCGCGGAGACAGTCTGAATTTTGTACCGGCAAACCAGCGCGCACAGATCCTGAAAAGCCTTTTGCTGTTCTGTGCCTGCGACGGTTCGCGCAACCGCACGGATACCCTTCTGCGGGAAGCGGCACGGCTTTCGGAAGAACATCAACGCGGAGGAAAAACATGACGGAAATATTCAGCATTATCGCGGCGGTCTGCGCCGCCTTGTCGCTCATACTGAGCGGTTTTATCTTAAAAAATCAGAAAAACAACGGTACGTACCATCAAAATCAAGACAATTCGCGTCTGGAACAAATGCTGGAACGAACCAATTATATTGCCGAACAAACGGCGCGAACTTCGCAGGATTACATGGATTTCATGTCCAAACAGCAGAGCGCAAACTTAAAAGGGATCCAGGAAAAACTGGAAGCGCTCAATGCAAGCACCGAGCGCAGGCTCGCCGAGATCCAACGCGTAGTCACGGGCGAGATCAAATACATGACCGAACAGAACGCGCACAACCTCGAACAGATCCGCCAGACCGTGGACGAAAAGCTGTCTTCCACGTTGGAAAACAGACTGAATAAGAGCTATTCCATCATTAACGAGCGGCTGGAAGCAGTCTACAAAGGAATCGGCGAGGTGCAACAGCTTGCAGGAAGCGTTGCGGATATCAAAAAGGTGTTCACAAACGTCAAACTGCGCGGCACCTGGGGCGAAGTTCAGCTTTCCGCCCTTCTCGAACAGATGCTTTCTCCCCAGCAGTACCGCGCCAACGTACGCATCAATCCGCTGGATAATTCCGTCGTGGAATATGCCATCCTTCTCCCTTCCAAAGAGGGCGAAACGGTGTATCTTCCCATCGACAGTAAATTTCCGATCGAAGAATACCGCCGCCTCATCGACGCGAGCGATTCGGGCGATAAAGACGCCGCCGAACGCGCCGGCAAAAATCTCGAACGCGCCCTCAAATTACAGGCGGATACGATCGCCAAAAAATACATCCTCCCCCCCATTACCGCCGATTTTGCGGTCATGTTCCTGCCTTTGGAAGGTCTTTATGCAGAGAGTCTGAAAATGCCGGGACTTGCGGAATACTTTGCAAACCGCCGCATCATGGCATGCGGTCCCACCAACCTCGGTGCTTTGCTCACTACCCTTCAGATCGGTTATAAAACCGCCGCCATCGAAAAACGTTCGGGCGAATTATGGGAACTGCTATCCGCATTCCGCCACGAATTCCGCAACTTTGTGCAGATTCTCGAAAAAGCGCAGAAAAAACTGCAGGAAGCCCAGGATACCATTGAAAACGCCGCCAAGAAAACGCGCACGATCGACAAAAAATTGAAGAACGTATCCGAAATTACCGACGAACGCGCCAATCTTTTACTCGGCGACGACGAAAACGAATCGTAAATTTCCGCTTTGTCACGAATTACCGTTGTTTCTCCTGCTCGCCTCTGCCTGTACGGCTTTTCACCCGACAGCCGAAACACATGCAGACGTTTGCAGGCAGGATTTTAAAACCAATGTCCGAAATCGGGTTTCGACGAATCTTAAAAGGATACGGCGATTTCCTTTTCAACCATATTTTTACTTTGTTTTTTCATAATTCAAACGCTGAAATGCATTGATTTTTTTCAGGAGATATATTATAATAGCAATATGAAAATCACGAAAATTGATCTCACAAGAGAACTGCCGCAGGAAACAGATTTTATTTTTTCGGAAAAACCTGTCCAGGGTGCGCGGCTGGGAAAATCGGGAAATAACCTGTACATATGCTCGCCGCGCCGCTATAAACTTTATACCGACGCTTCTGATACGGTCAGCTTTCTGGAAGGAAGCGGACATTTCAAATGGGCGCGCGGTGAAAAGGATTTTACGGCAGGAGATACTTTCCTCGTCCAGAAATGCGGGGAATATGAAATTAACGGCGCATGCACGTTTATCGTACTGCGGGATTAAGGAGAAGAAAATATGGTCAAATCAACATTCAGTCTGGGAGGAAAACTGCTCACGATCTTTTTGACTCTGGTCATTTTTATCGGTGCGATTGCCGGTGCGCTCTTTGCGATATATAAAAACGTAAAAGTTCGCACGCTGGCGGGACTGATCGGACAGGAAAACTGGATTTCAGAATCGTACGACGATACCATTGAGAATTTTATCGGGAAAGTTTCCGAAGCGCTGAGCGGCGAGATCAGCTTGCAGACGCTCGCGGACATTTCCCCTGCTCTCGGCGAGAAAATGGACTCCATCGTGGATAACCTTGAAAATGCCGGTTTGTTCGCGGTAGACCGCGACGTTCTCTACTCGACCGCCGTCAATCAGCTGACTTCCAATTTATCCAGTCTTCTGATCATCACGGCGTCCCTGAACGATCTGTCCGAAACGCTGAATTTTCCTCTTCCCGATCTCGATATCATCACGGGAAACGAAGAGAATCCGCTCAATGTCTATACGCAGGTCACGAAAGACGGCGTCATCGACAAGGCGTTCTCCATGAGCGCGACCCCCTATACTTATTACACGCGCACGGAAGTATTTTCCGATACTTATACGGAAACCGTATCGGGCGCCGACGGAGAAACGGAACAGACGTTTCCTATCGTATCCTGGGAAAATCGGGGGATCTATGCGCTGACAGGTATTGCGGCCGACGGCAACAATCTTACTTATAACGGAGAGAAGCTCTATCTCGGCAAAACAAACGAGTCGGGCGCGACCGTATATGCACAGCTTACAAAAAACAGCGACGCACTCTATACTTTGGACGAAGCGAGCAAGAATGCGGAATTTGCCCTTACCAAAAACGAAAAATTGTATATCCGCGCACTTGTCGAAACCGACACGACGGGTGAATTTGCAGAAGGCTATAAGGATATAACGCCCGCTCAGCCGATCGGGAGCGACAACCTGCCCGTGATCGCCGCAAAATACCGTTACACGCCCCTCTATGCAAAGCTGGATTCCCAGCCTTCCGAAGGAGAATTTATTCAAGCGGGCGAGAGTTATTACGTGCTTGCGACGCAAACGGACGAAAACGGTTATGTTGTCGATAGCGCGAACGGCGGATTTGTCATTCTAAACGATTAGCGACGAAACGCTTTACCGTCTTGATTACACTTATACGGAAGCGGATGCTTCTGCCGCAAATGCGGAAACGCCCTTATTTATCTGCACGAACGGGATCGGCGATCTGCCTGTAACTTTTGGCATCACGGCTCTTTCCTCTTTCCTGGACACGGGAACCATGACGCTCGATTCAATGGGAGAATATTTCGGTATTTCCATGGATAACGCCATGCTTGACAGTCTCAAATACGTGCCTTTGAAATACATTTCTTCTTCCATGACGGCGGAAATGAACAACATTTATGTGGACGATGTGATCACAGTCGACGAAAATTCTCCGGCTGTCCTGCGCTATCTTGCGGGATACACTCTCAACGAGGACGGTACGCTGGATAAATCCGGCCGCCGTACGATCGGAGAACTCACCGATTCACTCGACGGACTCACGATTTCTTCCGTTGTAGACGTGAACGAAAACTCCCATAAACTTCTGCAAACGATCGGAGACTGGACTCTCAACGACATCGGGAACCCTTCAAAGATTGATTCCATCGCACTCGGCGACGTTTTAACGATCGCGGATGACGGCTCTGCGCCGCGCATTCTGCAAGTCCTTGCGAATGTTCCGCTCGGCGAGATCAGAGGAAAGATCAATTCGCTTGCGCTCAAAGACATTCTGGACGTATCCAACTCGAATATTCTGAGCAACCTTGCAAACTCCACGCTCGATACGCTGGCAACCGATTTGAAAAATCTTTCCGTCCAGCAAATGTATGCGGACGATATCTATGCGTATTATACGGTCGAAACAACGGATTCTGCCGACCGCTTTACCCAATTGCAGCAAATTTACGGTGCCGCCAACCTCTATATCCTGCAGGAAAGTGAATACGTCGCCGCAACAGAAAAAAACTTCTCCGGCGTCATGCTTTACAGCCCCTATCTTCTCCTGAACAGCACGGAAAACTATGAAAACGTGCCGCTCTATGTCTGCAAAAACGGCGAGATCACAGCGGCTACCAAAGCCAGCCAATGGAAACTTTCAGAAAAGGACATCGAATCTCTTCTCGGCAAAACGCTGTATCTGAAATCCGAACAGGATGACTCCTATACCGTTGCAGTTGAAAACGTGCAGGAATCGGACGTGAACAAAACTTTCACTGCCGGTAGTCTCTGGTACTGGGACAGCGCCAGCGAAAAAATAAAGGAAGTTTCTCTTGTCACGGCAGGTCTTGCGGCAAATGAAACGAATAACCTACTGACCCGCCTGGCTTATGTCGGCACTTACACCGCCGGTGCAACGTTTGAACAGGGTAATCTGTATTATTATGATATTGCAAAAGAAATCTGGATCAATGTACCGCTTCAATCGTCGGCGGACGAAACGGGCAAAATCACTTATACCGTTTCTAAATCGGCAACGATCGCAGAAGGTACGGCGCTCTATACCTACGGAACCGTGCGCGGCGTATGGAAATATCTGCTGACAAAAGACGGTGCAGAAATCAACTGCGGCATTCAGGAAATCGGCTCCCTCGTTTCCAACGTGAAAGAAAATATCAACGCCCTGACGCTCAGAGAATTGCACACGGGCGGGATGGTAACCGTTTCGGATCCTTCTGTTCTGAACGAAAAAATCCCCTATGACATCATTTACGGGAGCGAAGCCGAAGCATGGAAAGAAAAATTCGGCGGTGCGGAATTCGTAGGCGATCT
>CATYEP010000055.1 GCA_958405585.1 uncultured Eubacteriales bacterium | reverse complement strand
ATTTTGTCGGATTTTTCCGCGAAACGGACGAGAAGTTTTGCCGGATCGGTTTTGGTAAAAACTTTTGATTGCAGAAATGATTCCGTTGCAAAGGAAAAATGTTGATTTTTTGGACAGAAAGATTTGTATTTATGCATGCGGATATTTGACGGGGCAAACGTTGCCCCGTCTTTTTGTAATGCAAAACTTCAGGGTGTCCGAGGTTTTGAATATTCGAATACTTCGGGCTATGTGTGGGTTTGAATACACAAATATCTGTCAGTTAAGCGATCATGACTGTTATAAAAAACATGCGGCAACGATGTGCGCCTGCAAAGACGCTTTTTAATTAACTAAATGCACGGGCGGAACAAAAACTGTTCTTGCCGCATTCAAAGAAGTGAATTGTTGGAGGAGCTGATGCACATCGGATCGCATAGCATGCCAGGAAGCGGAAAGAGAACAAATACCGGGCTGAAAATGAGGGGGAAAAGGTTTACCTGAAATTATTTACAAACGGATAAAAAAATAGTACAATAAATCGGCTTGAAATTATTTAGTTGCACAGAATGGTAGTATAGAATACGGCAAGGAGAAACGAATGGTAAGCAAAAAGAGAATACGTACACTGATATTTTTTACTATAATGATGGCTGTTACCTGGAGTGCAGGCATTTTCGGGTTGCTTCGGGCATGGGCGGACGGTACATCTTTTCAGGTGGACAAGATCACGAGGACGCATGAATATCTGACAGAAGGGTATCTCGGCAGCTATGCACTGGAACAGGAAAAGATTGAAAGTTACGAATGCAACGGTTCAAATTGGGGGCCGAATGTATTGGCGCGGGCGTTTGACCGCAATTTTGATACGTTTTGGGAGACGAACAAGATAAACGGCGCAAATTTTACCAATACGGTGACTGTTAAGTTTACGGAAGCGGTAGAGGCGGATCGATTGGTTTTTGCAACGCGCAGGGACACTACGGGTAAAGGTTTTCCGCTGACGGCGACTTTTTATATTTCGGATAACGGTACAGATTTTGAAAAAATCGGTTTCGGGACGGTGGAATTATCCAGCAATATTCTTGTGTATCGGTTTGACAAGGCATATACCATGCGGTATTTCCGCTTTGAATACACGGCTGTGAATCCGGCCTTGGAGCAAAGATGCAGTGCTTCGGAATTTATTTTTTTCAAGCCGGAAGAAGAATGTATTTCGCAATTGAACGGAATGTTTGCCGATTATACATGCACGTCGATCGATCCTTCTTACACAAAAGAGAAGGTACGCGAGACGATAGCTCTGGTTAAGGAAACGCAGGCATATGCGCTGCGCGGGGAACTGCAGTATCTGGTTTCGCGCGCGGAAGGGATCCTGGACGGGGCAGTGACGGCAAATCCTGCGCGGGAATTTACGACAAAACCGGACGAAATCGGAAATGCTACGATTGCAAGGCACGGAAATATATCTGCGTATGCGCGCAACACTTTAAAGATGGTGTGGCAGGGAACGAACAGGCAAATCACGGGCGTTTGTGCCGTGCCGGGCGAAACGCTGGCGGTATTTGTGGAAGCAGAGGATCAGGATCCTTTGCCGACGCTCGTCTTTACGCAGCACATTGGTTACTGGAGTAAATGGAAAAGTTCGGAATACAGCCTGAACCGCGGGCTGAATCTGATCACGGTTCCCGATCTTTACGATTCTTCATGGAGTGTCAAGACGAATCCGGGAGGGCCGGTCTATCTTTGCAATCCATATACGGAAAATCAGCAGAGCGAGAATGTGAAGATCTACATGGACGGGGGGTATACGATTCCTGTGTATCGTACGGGAGACGATGCGGAAGAATACAGGAACGCTCTTACGGAATATCTGGAACTGTATGCGAAAGAGGACGGATATTATAATGACGTGACCGAACTGCAGAGCGATCGGGTAATTTTGACGGTGACGGCAAGCCGTGCAAAATCCTGCTATATCGACGGAGAGGCTGATCCGGGGCAGGCTCTTCAAGATTGGGACGGTTACCTGAAATCTTTATATGAATTTGACGGAGTATCTTATGATCCTGATTCGGAGCATTACGATGTGCGTGCGGAATACCTGAATGTAAACGTGCGCGTAATGCAGCCCTGGGCGGCGGCATATGCGTACACCGAGCATGTCGGGATCCAGAAAGGTACATGGGAGCAAATCTCCTGTTACGGCAGCGGGTTCGGTTGGGGGGTGTCGCATGAGCTGGGGCACATGATGGATATATCCGAGCGGACGCGTTCGGAAGTAACGAACAATATGTGGTCTCAGTTCAATAAGACTGCTTTGGACGGTGAAGGCGCAAGAGGTAATTTTACGGAATATCTGAAAGCGGCGGCACCGGACGACAACGCGGGAAACGCTTACGCGGAAAAGGCTTCAGACGCTTTGCCGTGGTGGTGCATCGAGAGCCGTTTTCCGGGGTATTGGGGACGGTTTGATAATTGTTTCCGTTATGAAGATCGCAAAGGATTGTCGGATGCGGAGTTGCACGTCTATTTCAGTTCACTGGCGGCGGGGATCGATCTGAGTTATTATTTTGAACGGATCGGTTTTGCTTGGAAGGCGGCATTTACAGGTTATGACAATGCGTCGGATGCGTTTCGCGCGGCGATGGAGAAGGCGAAAGAATCGGGCAGAATTGTGGAAAATGAGTTAAAGCTTTGGTATGTCGACGCGCAGTTCTATAATTATTACACAAAATATGGCGATGAACTGAAACTGTACGGCGAAAAAGACGGTACGCAGATTCTCAATGTAAGCAAAACGGGCGCGGGATATGCATTGCTGTTGCCGGAGGTCAAGGATTTCCGTCATCTGGGGTATGAGATCCTGCGCAGTGACGGCACAGGGGGCTTCAAAGTCATCGGGTTTACGTATGGAAGAAATTACACGGATACTGCGGCGCCGGAAGAAGGTATGCCTATGTATAAAGTTCGTGCCTATGATCGGGCTCTCGGCTGTACGTCCGAAAGTGAAGCTATGTCTGCAATGACACAAGGTGCGGTTGCAAGTGTGAACGGACAGAAATTTAATTCATTATCGGAAGCGTTTGCCGCGGCGACGGACGGCGGGACAGTGTATCTGTTGGAAGATGTATATGAAACGGGCGTGACGGTTACAGGAAATATAACGCTGAAACCGCAGGGTAAAAGCGTGACCGTGCGCAGGAATCTTGAACAGGTGATGTTTCGGGTCAACAGCGGAGCATCTTTGACGATCAGCGGAGAGGGTGAAAACACGCTGACGATAGACGGCATGGATATAGCGCAGGCGGATTCGCTGATTATCAGCCAGGGGACACTGGAACTGGGGGAAGGCGTTGTTTTACAGAACGGCATAAGTACAGGGAACGGAGGAGCTGTCCGGATAAACGGCGGAACGTTTCGGGCTGACGGGACAGTATTCAGTAATAACCGTGCAAAAAACGGCGGAGCGTTGGCGTGTGAAGTCGCTTCGGCAAATGTTACGCTAATGAATTCTGAGTTTTACGCAAATATTGCAACAGAAAGCGGCGGAGCGATCGTCATGTCCTGCCGCCTGAACGCCACGGATACAGAATTTCACGAAAACAGCGCAGGAGCGAACGGCGGGGCCGTGTGTAACCGCAACGGCGGGATTCTGAACGTGTATGGATGTCTTTTTGAGGGCAATACGGCAAATGCGGGCGGTGCTCTTTGGTTGGACGGATTGACAAGTTTGACGGGGAACGGAGCGCAAGCGACGCAGATCGCGAAAAATTGCGCGCAGTCATACGGAGGCGGTGTATATGTAGCGTCGTCGAATTCGGGCAGGCGAACGACGTTTCTGCTGGTCGGCTTTTCGGAGAATGCGGCGGAGCAGGGAAGCGCCGTATATGTCAATGGATACGCAACGTTTGGAGGAACGGACGTCGTGATAAAGGCGGCGGGAAGCCGTTCCGATCGAGGCGGAACGGTGTATCTGTCGGCGCAAAGCAATGCTGTTTTTTCGGGAGGAACATGGGACTGGAGCGGAAGCGCGGCGTTTGCGGCGGGAAAAGCCCCCGTATTTACAGCGCTGCCTTCGGGCGGGAGTTCGTTTGCTCTGACCTTTTATGTCCCTGAGGACTGGGATGCGGCCGCACCTTTGCTTCGTTTCCCGACGGGTACAAATGTATCGGATATCTGCGGGGAGATGTATGTATATGTCGGAGAAGACCTGTTTGCGTGCGCGTACGGTGAAAGCGATTCGGCGGTCATGGTCGGACAGGAAAAATTTTATGGTCTTGCCATCCGCGACGGAGACGTGGAGGATATACAATATCTGAAACCGGGCGCAGAGGCTGTATTGCCGCAGGCGCAGGGTAAGGAAGGATATCGCTTTATGGGCTGGCAGTGTGGGAATGTCTTGCTGGCGGCTGGGGATAAAGTTGTGTTGCAAGGCGATATGCTGGCGGAAGCTGTGTATGAAAAACTGTATGTCATCCGTTTCGATACTTTTTCGGAAACGTTTGAAGGGATCGCGGGGGAAGAAATCGTTTTGCCGTCCGCGGCGGAAAAAGAAGGTTGGAAGTTTTTAGGCTGGAAAGGTGACGGAGTGTTGTATGCGGCAGGAGATAAGTTTGTCATCGACGGGGATATCACGCTTCAGGCCGTTTATGAAGAGTTGCCGCCGGACGTGGATACGCAACCTGTTCCCGATACTGACGACGGAAAAGGGAACGGCGGCGTTCCCGGTTGGGTATGGGGCGTTGTGGCGGTGGCGGCAGTCGGCGTTGCTGCCGTTGTGACGGCTGTCGTTTTACTGAAAAAACGAAATAAACAGGAACGGTAATTTTGTAGCAAAATGCCGCAGTGCAAAATTTGCACTGCGGCATTTTCTGAATCGGAAGCGGGAACAGAATAAAAACAGATTAAAAATGAGGATAAACAGTAAAACCATCCGCTCGGAACTGTGTGTGATTCAAAAAAAAGAAAAAATGAAAAAAATTCATAAGGACTTTTTACTGTCATCACGAAAGATACACAAAATAGGCTTGTAAAAGGTTTGGCTTTGTGGTATACTAAAAAGGAACGACAGGCAATGGAAGAAGGGCTGTTTCAGGAGGAATACCTATGCCAAAGACCAAAAAGATTCTAAATTTGCCATTGGTGGCTTTGCGGGGGAAGGTGATTTTCCCGCAGACAAACAATGTGTTTGACGCAGGGAGACTGATTTCTCTCACTGCAATATCGCGGGCGTCCGAGCGTGACATGACTCTGTTTGTGAGCATGCAGAAGGATGCGGAAAAGGACGAGATCGTGCCGGAAGATATCTGTAAAGTGGGCACGGTCGTAAAGATCAAGCAGATCGGGAAACTTCCTTCCAACAATCTCAGGATCAATGTGGAGGGCTTGTACCGCGCGAAAGCGGAAGAAATTTACGAAGAAAACGGCTGCTTTTTTGCAAACGTATCTGAACTGAAATCGGTGCATGGCGATGCGGTGCTGGAAGAAGCATATTTCCGTACCGCGCAAGACGTCATGCGCGACATTCAGATGAGCGATATGCGTTTTCCCAAAGAAGGTGCGGCGGCTTTGGAAAACATAACCGATCCGGACGCATATATCGGGAACGCGCTTTCGTTTCTTCACATCAAGGAAGACGTGAAGCAGAAGATCCTGGAAACGACAAAGACAGTGGAGCGTTTAAAGATTTCCGAGCGGTGTCTGAACGATGAACTGGAGATCGCGAAACTGGAAAAGAAGATCAGCGCAACGGTGCGCCAGAATATTGATAAAAATCAGAAAGAATATTTTTTGCGCGAGCAGCTCAAAGCGATCCATACGGAGCTTGGGGACGACGAAGATGAGAGGGAGTCGCTGACTCGTCAGATCAAGGACAAGCATATGCCGGCAGAGATCGAAGAGAAAGCGCTCAAAGAGATCGCGCGGACGGACAAAATGCCGCCTTCTTCGCCGGAATATACAGTTATACGCAATTATCTGGATTGGCTGATCGATCTTCCCTGGACGGAGGAAACGAAAGATACGGAAAACCTTGCGGAAGCGAAGAAGATCCTGAACGAAGATCATTACGGATTGGAAAAGGTAAAAACGCGCATTACGGAATATTTGGCAGTATTGCAGCTTACGAAGAGCATGAATGCGCCGATCCTTTGTTTTGTGGGGCCTCCGGGCGTAGGCAAGACTTCGATCGCGAAATCGGTGGCACGCGCATTGGGCAGAAAATTTGTGCGCATGAGCTTGGGCGGGGTCAAGGATGAAGCTGAGATCCGCGGACATCGCCGCACATACGTGGGGGCGATTCCGGGCCGTATAATTTATGCTATGAAGCAGGCGGGGAGCATTAATCCCGTAATGCTTCTGGACGAGATCGACAAGGTTTCGTCGGATATGCGCGGGGACCCTGCCAGCGCGTTGTTGGAAGTATTGGATCCGGAGCAAAACACGGCATTCCGCGATCGTTTTCTGGAAGTTCCGTACGATCTTTCCAAAGTATTGTTCATTACTACGGCGAACACAGTGGATACGATCCCTGCGCCCCTTCTGGACAGAATGGAGCTGATCGAACTGAACGGCTATACGTTGGATGAAAAACGTGAGATCGCGCGGCGGTATCTGATCCCGAAGAAAATTAAGGAAAACGGACTTAAAGAAGATTTGCTGGAAATTACGGACGGTGCGATCACCGCCGCGATCGAAGGCTATACCATGGAAGCGGGCGTGCGGAACCTGGAAAGACAGATCGGATCGGTTTGCAGAAAAATTGCGGTACGTTATGCAGAAAATCCGTCGATGGAAAAACAGACGGTGGACGAGAAAAATCTGGAAAGTCTGTTGGGGGTGCGGCGCTATAACGACGAGCATGCGAAGCTGGACGGAAACGAAGTGGGTGCGGCGACAGGGCTTGCCTGGACGGCGGTCGGCGGCACAACGCTCACGATCGAAGTTTCGGCGATGCCTGGGAAAGGCGAGATACTTTTGACGGGAAAACTGGGTGACGTTATGAAAGAATCTGCGCGTGCGGCGATCAGTTATATACGGGCGCACGCGGACGAATACGGCATTGCGCCGGAAGTGTTCGGGGAAACGGACATTCATATTCACGTACCCGAGGGAGCCACGCCGAAAGACGGGCCGAGTGCGGGTATCACGATGGCAACGGCGATCCTGTCCGCGTTCACGCATAAACCGGTGCGCAGGGATATCGCAATGACGGGCGAGATCACGTTGCGCGGCAAGGTACTGCCGATCGGCGGATTGAAGGAGAAAGCGCTGGCAGCGCATCGTGTGGGAATCAAAAATATCATTATCCCGAAAGAGAACGAGCGGGACGAGCAGGAAATCCCCGAAAACGTGCGCGGAGAGTTGCATTTTATTCCTGCGTCGGAAGTGGGTACGGTGTTCCGTAACGCGATCGTGGGACTGTGAGGTCGGAATGATTATCAGGGAAGCGAAGTTTATCACGTCGGCAGCGGATCGGAAAGGGTTTGTCAGGCCGGATAAGCCCATGATCGCCGTATGCGGGAAATCCAACGTGGGCAAGAGTTCGTTTATCAACATGTTGGCCAACCGCAATAAACTGGCGCGCACCTCGGCGGAGCCGGGGCGCACGCGGCTCGTAAATTATTTTGATTTCGGCGAATTTCTTCTGGCGGATCTTCCCGGGTATGGGTTTGCGCGCGTTTCGAAAGGGGAAAAAGAGAAGTGGGCGCATCTTTTGGATGATTTTTTTGCGCAGGATACGATTTCGCATGTATTTGCGTTGGCTGATATCCGTCATGATCCTACGGCGGATGATCTTCTGATGATTCAATATTTATATACGGTGCGGCTTCCTTTTACGGTGATCGCTACCAAAGCGGACAAGCTGGCAAAGACGCGGGTGAAGGATGCGGTGCGACGGGTGGCGGCGGCTTTCAGGACGGGAGAGGGAAACGTGATCGCTGTTTCCAATGAAACCAGACGGGGCAAAGACGAGGTACTCAGCGTACTGGATTCCGTTGTGGCGGGCGTGCAATGCGCCGAAGAAATTTAAAATACGGTTGCAAAAAGGCTGGGTGTATGCTATAATGGGAGCAGAACTGGTGGCAGGTGATCATATGAATGCGATTCTGGCGTCCGGGGCGGATATTTTGAGTACGCCTTGGGGAATGGCTGTTTTTATACTGATTGACATCGTGGTGTTGGTGCTGATCATGGCGCTCAATTACCGCTGGATCTTTAAACGTGTGCTGGATATTTTATTTTCGGCGGTATTTCTTGCGGTGTTTTTCCCGTTTTTCCTGATATTTCTCCTGGCAGACGCGATTTACAACAAGACGCAAAATGCTTATAGGACGTTATTTACGACGGAATATTATGCAGGCAAAAAGGAAAAGATCATCCGCGTGACGACCTTTTCGACAGAAAGGATCGTGCATGACGAATCGGGTAAGTTGCTGCCGTTGGAAGAGCGCATCACGAAGATGGGAAAGGTGCTCAGAGCATGCGGGATGAAATATTATCCCTGCCTGATTTCCGTGTTTACGGGAGGGATGAGCTTTGTGGGGCCGCGGCTGATGCTCGTGGCGGACGCGGGTGCTGTCGGCGAAGATGCGGCCGAGCGCTTTGCGGCAAGGCCGGGACTTGTTTCGTCGCTGGAAAAATTCGGCGGCGACGCGCTTACGTATCCGGACATGTTCGAAGAGGATGTCGAATATGTGCGGCACATCGGTTTTTTCAGAGATATCGGATATTTTTGCCTGAAGATCATAAACCGTATCCGCGGCGATTCGGTTTGTCGGTACGGTGAGTGTACGGATAAGAATTATATCGATTGGCTTCTGGAAACGGGAAGGATCGACAAGGAAGAGGCCAAAGAATTTTATGCATCGGCGAAATATCGTCTGCAAAGCATGAAAGAGAAGGAGTCTGATCCGGACAAGAAGATCCGCCGCAGCATGCTTCGCTGAAAAAATGCGAAGAAAAAATTTTTGCCGTGCGGACGGCAAGGCCGCACGGGGCAGATAAAAGACTGATGAAAGCCCGTCTGCGCAAATAAATTTGCGCAGACGGGCTTTCCCAAATATTTACGACAAAAGAGGCGCAGTCCGCAAATCTTTTTGCGGACTGCGCCTCTTTAAAGTTTTGATCAATCCAAAACCCCGGTTTTGGCGACGGATTTTACGAATGCGCTGGGCGACATATTGGTCAGATCTTTGAACTGTTTGGAAAAGTATTGCAGAGTATCGTAGCCGAGAAGTTCCGCCGTTTCGGAAACGGTATATTTTTCTTCGGCGAGCAGTTGTTTTGCCCGTTCGATCTTCATGTGAATAAACGAATGCATGATGCTTTCGCCCGTTCGTGATTTATAGATTTTTTTCAGGTAGGAAACGGAATAACCGAGTTTTTCGGCGATTTCCTGCAAGGTCATGCGTTCGCCCACGCATTCCTGCAATACTTTTTGGATGTAACTGATGGTCGTGTTTTCCGCAATGTTTTCTTTTTTGGGCTTTTCCAGAAGAGAAAACAATATGCCTTCCAAACCGGCCCGGATCGCCTGAAGGATATATACGGGGGCGTCCGCGCGAAGTTTCAGCTTTTCCTGATAAACGAGGTTCATCGGTTCGATAAAGGCTTGTTTCCCAAGGACAATGATCTGTCGAAAGCATTGCCGGGCATAGGCGCTGAGCTTGATCGCCTTCCCGGTGGGCAGTCCGAGCCGCGAGAGGTTTCCGTCGAAACCGGCGATAATTACATTGGTACCGCTTTTGGCAGGACGCAAATTGTGGAATACTTCGGGAACATGTATGAATGCTTCCCCTTGGTGCAATAAAATATGGTTTGACGCATCGGTGATCTCTGCTTCTCCGGAATCACAGCATACGATCTCCCAGAACGGATGCGATTCTCCCTCGAAAGAGAAATCTTTGGAGTACGCGAAATAATGCAGGGAATACAGCGTTTCGACGCGCGGATCTTTTTGGATTTTTGTGGGAATATAGGTTGTGATCATAATGAACCTCTTACTTTCAGTATACCATAAAAAAGCGAGGAAGTGTACCAGAATTTATAAGTTTATGCTGATTTTTTTTATAACTTTCGGCGTGCAATGAATGGTATAATGGGTGCGGAATAAAATGGAGAAAGCGGGAGATAAACCATGGAATACGATTTCAGAAAGATTGTCGGGAATTTTGTGGCGGAAGGCGAATATGTATCTTGTGAACGGTACGGGGAAGGGCATATCAATGTCACCTACAAACTGACCATGCGGCAGGGTGAAAAGCAAGTGCGTTACATTCTGCAGCAGATCAATACGCGGCTGTTTACGGATGTAGAGAAGCTGATGCACAACATTGAGCTGGTTACGTCATTTTGCAGGAAGAGTGTTGAGAAAAAGGGGGGTGACCCGACGCGGGAATGTCTGAACATTGTCAGGACAAAGGACGGGAAAAGCTATCTGAAATATGGGGACGCATATTTCAGGATATACGTATACATAGAGGACGCGGTTACGTATCAGATCGTGCGCAATGCGCAGGATTTTTATGAGAGCGCGGTGGCGTTCGGAAATTTTGCGAATCTGTTGGCGGAATTTGATGCGTCGCAGTTATATGAAATACTGCCCGATTTTCATAATACGAAAAAGCGTTATGAAAATTTCAAAAGGGCGGTAGAAAGGGATATCTGCGGCAGGAAAGCGCAGGTGCAGCGCGAAATCGACTGGATGGTCGCGCACAGCGAACTTTGCGGGAAGATCGTGGACAAGATTGCGTCGGGCGAAATACCGCTTCGGGTCACACACAACGATACGAAGCTGAACAACGTCATGATCGACGCG
>CATYEP010000054.1 GCA_958405585.1 uncultured Eubacteriales bacterium | reverse complement strand
GCAAATCCCTGCGGCACATTCTTCGTCGGAATAACGTGTATGGTGCGGTTTGTAACCAGCGCTTTCGCCTGTTCCGCAGCCAGTATAATATTTTTGTTGTTCGGGAACACAAAAACGTGTTCCGCATTGATCTTCTGCACCGCCGTCGCAATATCGCTTGCGCTCGGATTCATCGTCTGTCCGCCTTCGATCACGCGGTCAACCATAAGATCTTTGAAAATTGCCGCAACGCCTTCGCCCGCACAGATCGCGAGCATTCCCATCTCTTTTTTCTCTGCTTCACGCTTTGCACGCAGAGCGCGGTTCTGCTCAAGCATGTTTTCGATCTTCACGCGGTCCAGCTCACCCAACTCCACCGCATAGGAAAGCGCCTGCCCCGGATTATTCGTGTGCACGTGCACTTTCACGAGTTCCAGATCCCCGATACAGATCACGGAATCCCCGATCGCCATCAGTTTTTCCTTCAATCGATCGATATCCGCCAGCGTCGTCGATTTCTTTAAATTGATAATAAAAAATTCCGTACAGTAAGCAAATTCGATTTCGCCGAGATCCAGATTGATAATATCCGAATTGTCGCCGAAAACATCCTCTTCGCTCTTGCCCGCTTCCGGTGCAACGTACTCTTCCGCGACCTCTTCGCCGTTGAGTGCGCCCAAAAATCCGCGGTAGATACATAAAAGCCCCATGCCGCCCGAATCCACTACGCCCGCTTTTTTCAAGACCGGCAGAAGTTCCGGCGTCTGCGCCAAGGCTTCTTCGCCTTTTTTAATGACGTCTGTCAAAAATAATGCAAAATCTTTATATTTCGGGGCCGCCTGACGAGCAAATTCACTCATAAGTCTTGCGACGGTCAGCATCGTTCCTTCCTTGGGTTTGGATACTGCCGAATAGGCGACTTTCGTGCCGTTTTCCATCGCCTTCGCAAATGTTTTGACGGTTACTTCTTCGCCGTTTTTGATCTCCGCGCAAATGCCTCGGAAAAGCTGGGAAAGAATCACCCCCGAGTTTCCGCGCGCCCCTTTGAGCGCACCCTTGGAAACTGCGTCGCAAAGTTCTCCGAGACGGTTGGAAGGACACAGCGAAAGTTCCTTGACCGCCGACTGGATGGTCAGCGACATATTCGTTCCCGTGTCCCCGTCCGGGACAGGGAATACGTTGAGCGAATCCACTTTGGTTCTGTTTATTTCAAGCACCTTTGCCCCCGCAAGTATCATCTTGCGGAATTCGGTGCCGCCGATCGTTTTTGGCATGAAAGATAAATCTCCTTTTGACGGGACGGGTAATTACAGCTTTACCCCGATAATGTTTACGTTGACCGTGTCCACGATCATCCCCGTAAACTTTTCCACTCTGTATTTGACGCTCTCTTTCAAAGACTCGGCAACGGCATTGATCGACACACCGAACTTGATAATGACATACACATCAATATAAATGCGGTCCCCGTTCGTGGTCACTTTGACGCCTTTGCCCTGTGACTGTTTTTTGAACAATTCAGAAAGACTGTCCGTAAAACGGCGCGATACGGTTTCGACGATGCCGTAACATTCCATCGCCGCCAACGATGCGACCCTTGCGATCGCCGTATCCGAAATTGTGATTTTGCCGTAGGCATTACTCGTATTTACAGACATAAAAGAATACTCCCGTATCGACACTATTTTATACTATTTTCTCTTATTTTGCAAGAGAAAATTTACTTTCCTCTATTGTTTTTTTAATTTTAATGAAAAAATGATGAAAGACATGCAAAATCGATTGCTTTTTTTGATAGATTTTGGTATAGTATCTATGCTCGTTTTGAGCGGGGCGCTTTTTTTTGCGCTCAATTTTTTGTCAGATTATGACCGTGGAGGTGTGAATATGTCGAGAGTGTGCAGCATCTGCAATAAGGGGCAGAATTCCGGCAACAACGTGAGCCACAGTAACCGCAAGACGAGAAGAACGTTCAAGGCGAATGTCCAGAAAGTCAAGATCGTCAAGGACGGAAAAGTAGAATCCGCTTACGTTTGCGCACGTTGCCTGAAGAGCGACAAAGTAGAACGCGCTTAAAGTTATTGAAAACAAAGAGCACTGCATCCGCAGTGCTCTTTTGTTTTCTTCTGCTCATACCGTCGTATTTTTACGGTTTTTGTGATTCCCCTTTTCAAATTGTAAAGTCCTTCCGGATCGGACAAACTTTTGTTAAGCCCCCAGACAAATTGGCGGCAGATTTTTTCTTTTTCATTCCGATATTGAACGTCTAAGCATAGACACTTAAACATGGACACCTAAACATGGACGCCTAAGCATGGATACCTAAGGCGAGTGCGGACGGTTTGAAACCGTCCGCACTCGCCTTTTTGTCATATTCTCTGACGCATATCGTTTCAAGATATTCGCACCGCTTGCCTCAGCCGACGGGCGAAAAGCCCCCTCTTCGGGCAAGAAAAAATCATTTTAAAAGAAAACAGCTGGTATACGCAAGCGTATGCGGCCCGTAATTATACGGTATACCGGATAGCTCGCAGACCTTACTGACCCATAACCCGTACGCTTCCATGGAGGAATAGGAATCTTCGGGAAAACGGCAGGGCGCATCGGGATAGGTACAGGTTTTGCATCTTTGGCAGGTTCCCGCCCCCATTCCGAGAATATCGGGGTATTTTTTCTTCAGCTCCCGCATCATGGAAATAAAACTTTCCGCGTGCTTTTTCCCCGTATTCTGAATAGTTTCCAGATCGAAGTCATCCTCCATCTGTCCTACCGTCTGCAAAATCATTCCGAACGAATACTGCGCCGCACGCGCGCTAGCCTCTTCGATACTGCCGCAAGCAGGCGGACAGCGCCAGTTCTTTCCGAATGCGTGGCAACGGTCGGCACGGCACATTTCCCGCACTTCCGGCATAAAAACAAGCGCCTTTATATTCAGTTCCCCCACATGCGTAAACCCGTATTCGAGGGCAAGTTTTTTCAACTCTTCTACAGGATAATCCATCTCTTTTTCCTCCGTTTCCTCCGCATTGTTTCATACTGCGGATAACGTCATTTTTATTATACTACACCCGCGCAAAAAATCAACACGATTTCTTGCGCAAAAACCGTAATATTTTGCACTGCGTTAAAACCATCCCCGTAAAAATCCCGCTCTCTGATTTTTTGAGCGATGCCCGCGCAAAATTTTGCGCGGACAGCGATCTTTAAGACAGCTTTACGGGAAAGTTTTGCGCGGAAATTCTTTTGCGCGCACAGAGCCTGCACACATTGCAAAAGGCGGCTGTCGGAGAAAATAATTTCTCCGACAGCCGCCTGCCCTCTATAAATCAGTAAGAGACGGGCGTTGCCCGTCTCTTTCGTCATTTGTATGAAAAGCTCAGTTCCCGTCCGAACGCCGCACAAGCCGCAACAGCAGACGCACCGCCTTGGGCGGCTTTACGCAGATGATCTTTACCATTTCGCGTCCTCCCGCACTTCAAAAATGAAGAGCGTGCCTTCGTCGCAGAGGATTCGCGCCCGATCCGAGCAGATCACATTGCTGATCCCCCTGCAACTCCCCGCCGTGAGTGTAAGATCACAGAGCGGATATTTAAGCCCTTCACTCTCTATTATATGCGCCCGTTCTCCAACAGGTGCCAGCGAGAGTGTTCTGCCATTTTTTCCATTCCATACGATATTCCCCGCTCCGCAGGAAATATCTGTATAGCGCGTATGCATGACGGCTTCTGCCCCGCGAAGGTACGCCGCGTACAAAAGCTGCAGATTTCCGAACAGATGATCTTCTCTGCCGCCTCCGCCGCCGTAAATATCCACACGAGCGCAACCCGCATCCAACAGTGTTTCCAGAGCGATCTCGCCGTCCGTATAATTTTTTTCCGAAGGATAAACGTCCGCCCCTTCGGGAATATAACCCAGCGAATCGAAATCCCCCGTCTTTTTGTCGATGCGCACTTTCCCCTGCGCCCAGCGCAACGCGCCGTCGCAACATACCACCGTCGCATCCGACGCATCGATTTTTTCTGAATAAGGCTCACCGTTGAGCAAAATGATTCCGCGTTTCATGTTCAAAAAAGTGCGGCTTTTGCCGCATAAAATTTATTGATTTCCTTTACGGAGCAAGGAAATGGTTTTTGCCATATCCTGCGAACGGAAAACCGTATTTCCCGCCACAATGATATTTACCCCCACGCTCTGCACGGTTCCGACATTTTCTTCCGTGATGCCGCCGTCCATTTCAATATCGCGCAAAAGCCCTGTCTTTTCCATAAAAGCGCGCGCTTCTTCCGCTTTTGCAAGCGTACGTTCGATTAGCTTCTGTCCGCCGAGTCCGGGATACACACTCATCACAAGCAGCATATCCGCCAATTCCAGACTGTCAAAAACACTTTTCACGGGCGTATCGGGACTGACCGCTACCCCCGCGCGTACACCGCAGGCACGAATACTCTTTAAAACATCGTTCAGGTTCTCCCCGCACGCTTCCGCATGTACGGTCAGGATATCGGCGCCCGCTTTGGCAAATTCCTCGATCTTATTCTGCGGATTCACGATCATCAGGTGCACATCCAGCGGTACCTTTGTATGCCTTTTCACCGCCGCAACCATGTCCGCCCCGAACGTGATCTTCGGAACAAACGAACCGTCCATCACGTCGCAATGGATCAGATCCGCACCGCATTTCTCCAGTTTCTCTACCGCCGCACCCATCGCCGCAAAATCCGCCGACAAAATCGAAGGCGAAATCTGAATACGATTCATTCCTTTATCCTCCCGTAAATGCAAAAAACTTCCTTTCCGTGAACGTTCACACATCGGGTAATTATAACAGACATAAAATGATTTGTCAAGAAACCGCCCCAAAACAAGCGCCCCGTTCCAAAAAATATTGCTTTGCCTTTAAAAATCCGAATAGTTTACTTTAAGGCTGAACCCGAGATAACTTTCAAAAGCGTTTTCGATTTTTTGGTAATTGCGCGGATACTCCGCATAAAAGTAAGTCGCCTTTTCGGTTCCGTCCGAAAAATAAAAACAAACATGAAATCCGGCAAAATCATACATCGTCTTGTCTGTCTTGTACGAATCCTTCCAGGTGAAGGCCCCGTTCTTTACGATATATTCGCAAAACGCTTCCCCGTCCTGTGCGGAAAATTCCCCCTTTTTCACGGGTGTATTGCAATAATTTTTTACCCGCGTTTCATACGCCTCATAATCGCCGTCCCGTTCGGCATCATACCTTTCCAGACGCGCACGGATATACTCCTGCTCTGTCCTTTCGTCGCACTTTACTTCGTCAAACACCGCGCATTCCGAAAAATCAAACGTGCGCGTATAGGCGAGCGGAAACTCCGCCATTCCCTCCGCGCCCGAATACTCCGCCCTTACGAGCGTTTTTTCATCGTACTCCGTGCGGGCATAACACCCTCCGCATATCATGGCAAACAATGCAATAATAAGTGCCGCCGCGATCGCTTTTCTCATCTTAGCCCCCTTTTTTCGTATGAGAATATCGCCCGATCAGTTATTTTTTTCGTCAAGATACCCTGCACGAAGCTGCCCGCAGGCACCTCCGATATCCGCACCGATCTGCCGCCGCAGCGTTGCCGAAAGTCCGCCCTTTTCCAAAAGCCCCAAAAAACGGTATGCTTCCTTTTCGGTAATGCCCGAAAGGTTTCGTTCCTTCACTTCGTTCAGCCGTATCAAGTTGACGTGGCAGGGTTTTCCGCGCAAAAGATCGATGAGCATCTGCGCGTGTTTCGCATCCGAATTTTCACCCGCGATCAGTGAATATTCAAAGATATACCGTCTGCCCGTCTTGTCAAAATAATTCTCGCACGCCTTTAAAATTTCGGCAATCGAATACGCCTTTGCAACGGGCATGATCCTCTGCCGTTCCTCATCCGACGGCGAATGAAGCGACACCGTCAGATTGACGGGGATCCCTTCCTCTGCAAGATCATACATCTTCGGAACAAGCCCGCACGTCGAGAGCGAAATATTCCGCGCACTGATACAGATCCCGCCTTCCGCCGTTACGTTTCTTAAAAATTTGACCGTGTTGTCGTAATTATCAAGCGGCTCGCCGCTGCCCATCAGCACGACATTGGTCACCGCCCGCTTTTCCGGCGTACCGCCGAATTTCGCGTTCACGACCAAAATCTGCGAAAGGATCTCGCCCGCCGTCAGGTTGCGGATCAGCCCGTTCAGCCCCGATGCGCAGAACGCGCAGTTCATACGGCACCCCACTTGCGTGGATACACACTGCGTCCTGCCGTATTTATAGGACATGAGCACACCCTCGATGATATTCCCGTCCGAAAGCTCAAAAAGATATTTTTCCGTACCGTCCGACGACGTGAACACCTCACGGATGCGCACGGGTTCGTCTTCAAACCTCGCCAGAAGTTTTTCCTTGAACGCTTTGGAAATTTCCGTGATTTCCGATATGCGCTTGCCGCGCATGAGTCCGCGGTAAAGCTGTCCCGCACGGTATTTCTGCTCCCCCAACTCCAGGACAAGCGTCTGCAATTCCGTAAAGGAGTAATCCTGTAAAATTTCTTTCATTTTTGTTTCCTAAAATGCGCTTTCCAACCTTTAAACGCTGAAGCTGCCTGTTTTACTCAACGGGCAGCAGTTTTTCTGTTTTTCTGACGAGCTTACTTACATAAAAGCCCGCTCCCATTGATAATTGCGGCAAAAACTGCAATCCGTACTCTTTTTGCATATGTCCGAGCGCGCATACGATCTTATCCGCGCAAAATTCGGGGTGTTTTTTCAGAAATTCGGCGACCGTCCCGTCATTTTCTTCCCCAAACACCGAACAAGTGGAGTAGTACAGTTTTCCGCCCTCCCGCACATATTCCGCGCAGGCTTCCAGAATGGAAAGCTGGATCTTATGCAATTCCTGCAAGCTCTCTTCCTTGCGGAAAAAGCGGATATCCGGATTTTCATTCGTTACGCCGTACCCCGAACAAGGCGCATCGACCAAAACCGCATCAAAGGCACGGCGGTATTTGTCATCGTATACGGAAGAATCGCGGCAAACAACGTCAATATTCTCAGCCCCCATCCGCGCCGCGTAGCTTCGGATGAGTTCCGCCCGATGCGCGTGCAGCTCAAATGCCGTCACGTGCGTGCATTTTTCCGACAAAAGCACGCTCTTTCCGCCGGGCGCGGCACAGGCATCCAGTAATTTTTCGCAGGGCTCCACGACCGAACAGATCGCCACCGACCCCACCGACTGAAATGTGTATTCGCCCGCATCAAAACCTTTATCGCGGCGGAAATTGGAAAACGCATACACATTCTCAAACGGAGTCTTTTCGGCACCGCTCTTCTGCTCTCCGCCCTTATGCACATCTTCTTTGTTTTCACAAGTGTGCGCAGACGCATTCAAATACTTTTCTGCCGTCTCTTTATCCCTGAATCGGACAAATGTGCGCGCAGGCATATGTTCCATGACGGATACGGCGTCATCCCCGTATTCCGCCAGAAGTCTTTTCACCGCAAAGACAGGATAGGAATACTGCACGGACAGGCGCTCCGTTTTCTCTTGCGGAAATTTGAGTTTTTCCGCATCGAAGGCGCGCAAAAACGCGTTGATAAAGCCCGACGCTCCGCCTTTTCCGAGTTTTTTCGCCAAAGACACCGCGTTGTCCGTGATCATATAGCGCTGTTTCTTTAAAAACAAAAGCATGTAAAGGCAGATCTTGAGAATAATACGGACGGGAAGTTTCGGATTCTTGGGCGCAAAAGAGCGGATGCAAAAATCCAGATACAGATCGTTTTCCAGAACGCCGTAACATATTTTGACTGTCCGCGCGCGGTTCAGCTCTTCGATCGGCGTTTCGGAAAGCGCCTGTTTCAAAAATGCTCCGCCCCCGTAAACCTTCTGCAAGACCGCGTACGGATCGTAGATCGGATTTGTCATATTCAGGCTCCGAAAACATCGCCGACAGAAATTTTTCTGCCGTTTACAAAATCGGCGGCTTTCAGCTTTTTGCCGCCCTCCATTTGCAGCTCAAGAATTTTTAAAATGCCGCTCCCCGTCAGAACATAGATCCCCGTCTTATCGGCACGGATGACTTGTCCGAATACGCCTTCCGCGTTTCCTTCGAGCGCTTCTGCAAAATAAAAATTGACGAGCTTTCCGTGAAGGTGCGAAAATGCGAGCGGCTCCGGCGACATGGCGCGGATCAGACAGCTCAGATCTTGCGCCGATTTCGAAAAATCGACAAGGCATTCCTCTTTGCGGATCTTTTTGCAGAGCGTTACGCCTTCCTGCGGCTGTTTGCAAAAAACTGCCTTTCCCGTTTCCACGGCACGAAGCGCTTCGACGATGAGCTTTGCTCCCATTTGAGAAAGTCTTTCCGAAAGCGAAGCCGCCGTATCGACGGGGGCGATCTCCGTCTTTTCCCGGAGCAAAATATCTCCCGTGTCCAATCCAATATCCGTGCGCATGACAGTCACGCCCGTTTCTTTGTCTCCCGACAAAATGGCATGCTGCACGGGCGAAGCGCCCCGCCAGCGCGGAAGAAGCGACGTATGGATATTGTAAACGCCCGAAGCAAAACAATCCAAAACCTGCTGCGTAAGGATCTGCCCGTAAGCGCAGGTAACCATTGCGTCCGCGCCGACGCCGCTAATCTCCCCGATATGCTCGCGGATCTTTGCAAAATCCAGCACGGGAATATTGCGCGAAAGTGCAAACGATTTGAGCGGCGTGGGCGTAAGGATCGCCTTTCTGCCCGTCGGCTTATCCGGCTGTGTTACGACCGCCGCCACTTCAAACCCCGCATCCAGCAATGCCGCAAGCGGCACTACCGAAAAAGCGGGAGCGCCCGCATAGATGATCTTCATAGCGTACTCCCCCGTCTTTCAGTCTTCTGCACGTTCCACCCGTTCAGCGCGATCCGTATAAAGCACGCCGTCCAAATGGTCCAGTTCATGACATACCGCGCGCGCGAAAAAGCCGCGCGCCGTCAGTTTTTTGCGCTTTCCTTTGCGGTCGGAATATTCCACTTTCACGACCATCGGACGCGTAACGATACCGCGTTTTCCGCGCACCGAAAGACATCCCTCGTATCCCGTCTGCTCACCCTTGCTTTCTACAATAACGGGATTGACAAATTCGTAAAATCCTTCTTTCACGTCCACGACGACGACCCTGCGCAGGATCCCGACCTGCGGAGCCGCCAGACCCGCGCCGTCTTCCTTGCGAACCGTGTCGCGCAGATCATCCAAAAGCTCGCCGAGTTTCTCGTCAAAAGACGTTACCTCAAAACATTTTTTCCTTAATACATCGTCGCCTACCTGTACGACGTTCCGTATCGCCATAACTTCTCCTCCAGTCCTTACGGTTTCTACTTACTTTAACTTAAATTCGCAGGGTTTTCTTCCACATAGACGAGTACATCCCTCGTCTTTTCGCGCAACGAACGCTCATAGATCTGCGGCAGAAGCCCCTCGTTCGTGATCCGCATCATTACCTGATAACGGTATTTATCCTGTATTTTCTTGACCGGCGCTTTCATCTTGTTGAAAAACAAAAAATCTTCGGTATGCGTATCAAACAGTTCTTTGAGCGAAAAATATACGGGTTTGAGCACTTCCAGCGTCTTTTTTTCGTCTTCGCCCGTCACCATGATCCGCACGATCTTTGCAAACGGCGGAAACCCCGTCGATTTGCGCAGAGAAATTTCATGCTGGAAAAACGCCTTGTAATCGTAATTCATCGCAAAGCGCAGGATATAATTTTCGGGATCGTATGTCTGCAAAACCACTTTTCCCTTTTCTTTCGAACGCCCGCTGCGACCCGCAACCTGCGTTACCAGCTGAAACGTCCGCTCACCGCTCCGATAATCGGAAAAATGCAAACTCATGTCCGCATCCAGGATCCCCACCAACGTGACCGACGGAAAATCGTGTCCTTTTGCGATCATCTGCGTGCCGACCAGAATGTCCGCCTCATGATCGGCAAACTTTTTTAAGATCTTATAATGCCCTTCTTTTCCGCTCGTCGTATCCACATCCATGCGCAGAATACGCGCAGAGGGAAGGATCTTTTTCAGCTCTCCCACCACTTTCTGCGTGCCCGTGCCCGTATAACTCAGATGCACGCCGCCGCAATTGGGACAAGCAGACAGCATTTTATATGTGGCGCCGCACATATGGCATTTCAAACAATTTTCTTCGCTGTGATAAGTGAGCGAAACGTCGCAACGCTCGCATTTGATGACCGATCCGCACTCGCGGCAGACAACGCTCTGCGCAAAGCCGCGGCGGTTTAAAAACAGGATCGCCTGATTGCCCGATTCCAGACAGTTTTCCAGTTCCTCGCGGAGCGCCGCCGAAAAGGGCGAATTGTTGCCGCGCCGCACTTCTCTGCGCATATCCGCCACGATCATCTCGGGCAGCGGATTCTTGTTGATGCGCTCGGGAAGTTCAATAAGCCCGTATTCCCCTTCCGTCGCTTGCAGATATGTTTCCACCGACGGGGTCGCACTGCCGAGAATCAGCTTGCATCCATTGTATTCCGCGCGCATTTTCGCGATTTCCCAGGTATTGTAGCGGGGATTCGTTTCGCTGGAATAACTCCCGTCGTGTTCCTCGTCGATGATGATGACGCCGACATTCTCCACCGGCGCAAACACCGCGCTCCGCGCCCCGATCGCGATCTTCGCTTCTCCTGTGCGCAGGCGGTGCCATTCGTCAAACTTCTCGCCCGCCGAAAGTCCGCTGTGCATGATGGCTGCCGCCCCGCCGAACCGCGCCCGAAGCTGCGTGAACATCTGCGGCGTCAAAGAAATTTCCGGAACAAGAAAAATCGCCGTCTTGCCCTCTTTGAGCGCCTGCGCGATCAGCGTCAGATAAATTTCCGTCTTGCCGCTACCCGTTACGCCATGCAACAGCTGCACCGTCTTGGAAGAACTCCCGATCTTTTCCACCGCCGCCTTCTGTGCCGGCGTCAGCGTCCGCGGCATAAACGCCGTTTCCATGCCCTCCAACGGTGTA
>CATYEP010000053.1 GCA_958405585.1 uncultured Eubacteriales bacterium | reverse complement strand
GTTTTGAATATAACAGATCCTGTGCCTTCCAATCCTACATATCCGCTGACATTTATCAGTGCGCGCAGTACAACGTCTGTGGGGCAGGTATCTGCGTTCCAGGTAGACCGCCTACCGGATCGCGCGGGATGCGCCCGTGTACAGGCAACGGTAAATATTCCCGTCGAAGTGGTTTATACGGATGCCAACGGTACGGAAGGTAAAGCTACTTCTGTCGTAACGGTCAATGAAGATGTTATTTTGTTTGTGCCGCAGCCCTCGATCATGCCCTACGAAGTGCAATGTGTGGTAAGTGCGGTTTCGCCCGAAGGGACGTTCAATACGCAGAATAATACCTTTGTAGTGGATCTGTGTACGACGGTAATCCTGAAGATCGTGATCAACGTGGATCTGCTTGTCCCGTCGTATGGCTATTGTGTTATACCTCCTGCACAGGAGTACACGCAGGAAGTATGTGCGGGATTCTTTGAATTGCCGCTCTATCCGCAGGGTAATACAAACTGCGGTTGTGGCGGTTGCAACAATAATTGCAACAAGTAACCGACGCAAATTTTGAAAAAGCCGGTATGCTTTCATATCGGCTTTTTCTTTTTATGGTGTCTTCGTTTGATAATTCCCGGGTTATGGGGAGAAAGATGATTCAATGTTTTTGCAGAAGAGGTACCTGCTGACAGATTTGGCGCTTTACCGTTTAAGTATGGGCAAACCGAAAGTTTACTCAGCGGGCTTAATTATTTAAGGGGAATAAAAGCGCGGCGAGAAAGGAGAGCGGAATTTGGGAGGGCCAAAGGAAAGGAGGGGTTGCATGGAAAAAACAGGAAAGAGGGAAGAGGGGCGGTGCATGATTTGCAAAGGGCCAGCTGAGCCGGGCAAAAAAATATGTGAATGTTGTCTGGAAAGTCTGGCGCTTTGTGATATGGAAAATTATCTGGCGAGAAAAACGGCTGGTAAAATTTACGGAGCGAACGGTTCAAACGCTTTCAAATAAAGAAAATTTGTGGTACAATTTGAAAGAAAAAGAGTAAGGACGGAGCTTCATGAAGATATTTGCGGTCAGCGATCTGCATTTACCGGGGAATCAGGAAAAGCCTATGGATATATTCGGCGGGAACTGGACGGGACATTTTGAAAAATTGCGGGCGGATTGGCTGGACAGAGTGCGGGCGGAAGACGCGGTGTTGTTGGCGGGGGATTTTTGTTGGGCGATGACGCTGGACGATGCGCTTTCCGACCTGAAGCGTTTGGCGGAATTGCCCGGAAAGAAAATATTGATACGCGGCAATCACGATTATTGGTGGTCGGGGATCACGGCACTGCGGAAAAGCGCCCCGGACGATACTTTTTATTTTCTCCAGAACGATTGTATGCGGTTGGATGATTGGATCATATGCGGATCGCGCGGCTGGGCATGTCCGGGCAGTGCGGATTATGCTGCGTCAGACGAGAAGATCTACAATCGCGAATGTGAAAGGTTTCGTCTGGCTTTTCGCTGCGTCGGAAAAGAACGTCGGGAAGGGGACAAGCTTTTGTGTATGATCCATTATCCGCCCTTTAATTCGAAAAAAGAGGATTCGGCGTTTACGCAGATGTTTGAAGAACAGCGTGCGGATATCGTTGTGTACGGACATATTCATCAGAATGCGGGCAGTTATCCGCTTCAATGTGAGAGGAACGGTATAAGATATTATTTGACTTCCTGTGATTTGCTTGGCTTTCGTCTGGTGCAGATTGTTTAGAGTGCTTGCTTTGGCGGTCTGTCGGTATGTGCAGATGTATGGTGAAAACATGCAGGGTAAGGCGATCGAAGTTGTTATAATATAGTAGAGATATATTAAAAATTATGCGGCAAAAAAACGGGGCGAGGATAAATCATAGAAACGGGCGGCTGTAAAAGGATTTGCGGCCGCCTGTAAATTTTTTTGAAAAGTTTTTTCAGATGCTTTACTTTGTTTTGTGAGTGTGTTAAAATAAAAAAGTAAAATGACTTTAAAGATTCGGTACGGGATGCCGAAAAGTCTTAAAAAACGGAAGGCGAGGGCGCAGTGCGTCCATGTTTTGCCGCAAATTTTGATGATGATTTTTCACGCCCGTGCTCAATGCACGGGCGTTTTTTTGTAAACGGAGCAGTGGTTTTGGCTTTTGGGCTTTTCGGAAAAGCGGATAGCTCAAGGCATGAGAGGCGGAGTAAGGAGCAAGCCCGTATAGGGTGATCGGATGAATAAAGCGGAAGGAGAGAAAAGATGTCCGAACATGTGATTTTGGATGCAGCGGCGATCGCGCGTATGCTTACGAGGCTATCGCATGAAGTTGTGGAAAAAAACAAAGGGACGGATGGATTATGTCTGTTGGGGATCCGACGCCGCGGAGAGATCGTTGCGGAGCGTATTCGCGCATTGATTGGCAGGTTTTACGAATCTTTGCCGCCATGCGGGGGGATCGATATCGGGATGTACCGTGATGATCTGGTCAGCGGATTTTTTGTTCCGGATGCGCAAATCAACAAACTTGATTTTTCGGTTGACGGAAAAAATGTTGTGTTGTGCGACGATGTTTTGCATACCGGCAGGAGTGTCCGTGCGGCGATCGAGGCGATCATGGATCTTGGCAGGCCTGCGAAGATCATGTTGTTGGTATTGTGCGACCGCGGCGGAAAAGAGATGCCTGTGTGTCCGGATTTTGTCGGGAAAAACATTCCTGCTTCACGGCAGGAATTTATAGATGTGCGGCTGAGTGAGATTGAAGGCGAAGATTCGCTGGGGATCGTAACCGCATCGGAAACTACGCAAAAATTTTAACGAGAGGTCAATAGAATGATAGGAAAGGATATGCTCGGGCTGTACGATGCTACAGCCGAGGATATAATGCTGATTCTTGACACGGCGGTGGGGATGAAAAAACTTCTGACCCAGAACCTGAAAAAACTTCCGCACTTGCAGGGCAGGACGGTAACGACGCTGTTTTATGAAAACAGTACGAGGACGCGCTGTTCGTTTGAACTGGCGGCGAAATATCTGGGAGCGGGCACGGTGAATATTTCGGCTTCGTCGAGTTCCGTGCAGAAAGGTGAGACGCTGATCGATACGGGATATACCTTGGATGCGATGAAAAACGATGTGATCGTGATTCGTCATCCGATGGGCGGGGCGCCGCATCTTCTGGCGCGGAACGTGAAAGCGTCGGTGGTAAACGGCGGGGACGGTATGAATGAGCATCCTACGCAGGCTCTTCTTGATTTTTACACGATGCGCGAAAAATTCGGATCGTTGAAAGGATTGAAAGTTGCGATTCTCGGCGATATCAAACATTCCCGCGTAGCGAAGAGCAATTTGTTCGGATTGACAAAACTCGGCGCAGAAGTTGTGATGTATTCGCCTGCAACGCTCATGCCGCAGGGGATCGAGCGTCTGGGGGCTAAGGTCGCGAAATCCCGCGAGGAGGCGCTTGCGGGAGCAAATGTTGTAATGGGGCTTCGCATTCAGTTGGAAAGGATGCATGGCGGATTGTTCCCTTCTCTTTCCGAATATGCAAAGTATTACGGCGTGGACGATGAGCACCTGCGCCTGGCGGACAAGGATTGCATCGTCATGCATCCGGGCCCTGTGAACCGCGGGGTTGAGTTTACGTCGGATGTCATCGATGCGGAAAATTCCAAGATCACCGAACAGGTTTTAAACGGCGTTGCCGTGCGAATGGCGCTGTTGTTCCTGCTCGTCAAAAACAGACAGGGAGGCGAGAAAAATGAGTAAACTTCTCATAAAGGGCGGTACAGTTGTTTTCCCGACAAAATCTGAGGTCTGCGATCTTTTGATCGAGAATAAGAAAATAATCAAAATTGCTAAAAATGTTGAAGATAGTGCGGCAAAGGTCATCAATGCAGACGGAATGCATGTATTCCCGGGATTGATCGACATGCACGTGCATTTGCGTGAACCGGGCTATGAGTATAAGGAAGATATTGCGAGCGGCAGTGCGGCGGCGGTGCGAGGCGGTTTTACGCAGGTATGTTGCATGCCGAATACGCAGCCCGTTTGTGATAATGCTGCGGTCGTGGGGTACATTGTCGCGCGAGGGAAGGAAGTAAATTTGTGTAAAGTTCATCCGATCGGCGCGATCACAAAAGGGGAGCAGGGTGAGCAGCTTGCGGAAATGGGTAAGATGAAAGACGCGGGGGCAGTAGCGGTCAGTGATGACGGCAGACCTGTTTCCAATGCGCGTATCATGCGTCTTGCGATGGAATACGCTTCCGATTTTGGTCTGATCTGTCTTTCGCATTGTGAAGATAAAGATCTTGTGGACGGCGGAGTCGTCAATGAAGGATACAACAGTACTCTGGCGGGTATGAAAGGTATTCCCCGTGCGGCGGAAGAGATCATGATCGCGCGTGAGATCATTCTGGCGGAAACGCTTGGAAAGCGCGTGCATATTTGTCATGTGTCGACCAAAGGCGGCGTACAGCTTTTGCGGGAAGCGAAAGCGCGCGGGGTGCAGGTGACGGCGGAAACCTGTCCGCATTATTTTTCGCTGACAGATGACATTGTGATGTCGTATGATGCAAATACGAAAGTGAATCCGCCTTTGCGGGAGTCGGAGGACGTGGCTGCGATCCGGGAAGGGCTTAGCGATGGTACATTGGATTGTATCGTGACGGATCACGCGCCGCATCATAGAGATGAAAAGAATGTCGAATATAATCTGGCGGCTTTCGGGATCAGCGGAATCGAAACTTCGTTCTCGCTGTCGTACACATATCTCGTAAAGACAGGAATTTTGACAACGGAAGAACTTGCCTGCCGCATGAGTCAAAATCCCGCAAAGATTCTCGGACTTGAGGGCGGAGAGATCAGGGAAGGCGGAGTTGCGGATCTGATGATCGCAAACCTGAATGAAGATTACACGATCGACAGTAATAAATTTGTTTCCAAAGGGAAAAACACTCCGTTTAACGGGATGCCGGTTTCCGGAAAGGTGAAATATACGATCGTCGACGGAGCCGTGAAATATAAAGAAAACTGATTTTACAGCTGAACGGGGCTTTTCGCTGCGCGGAGCAGCAGGAAAGGGGAACGCCGAGGCGAAGAGTACGGCGATAAGTTTGGAAAAGGAAAAAACAGGAGAAGTGTTATGAGTTATAAGCAAGAGTTTATTAAATTTTTGGCGGAATGCGGCGTTCTGAAATTTGGAACGTTTACGCTGAAAAGCGGAAGAATTGCTCCGTATTTTCTGAATGCGGGAGAATATAAGACGGGAGCGCAGATCAAGCGCTTGGGAGAGTTTTACGCGGCATGCATCCGTGAACACGGGATTGAAGCGGAAACGCTTTTCGGGCCTGCATACAAGGGGATTCCGCTTGCACTGTCGGCGGCGGTGGCGCTGTATGAAAAATACGGAGTAGACGTGAATTTCTGTTTTGACCGCAAGGAAGTGAAAGATCACGGGGAAGGCGGCATGTTTGTGGGAAAACAGCTGGCGGACGGTGAGAAAGTCGTCATCATTGAAGATGTTATGACGAGCGGAAAAGCATTGAAAGAAGTTTTGCCGAAACTGCGCGGGGCGGCGAAGGTTGATATCGCGGGAATGGTGATTACGGTCGATCGTATGGAAAAAGCTCTGGGCAGCGAGCAATCTGCGGTACAGCAGGCTTATGCGGAAGAGGGGGTCAAGGTCTACTCGATCGTGACGATTGAAGATATTATAGAAGCATTGGAGCAAGGTGTGATCGAAGGAAAAGAGCATGTTCCGGCGGTCCGCGAATACCTTGCACAATATGGGGCGAAATATTGAGGTTTGACATGATTACGGATAAATTGATTGAACGCATCAAGGAGCTGGATAACCCGACAGTAGCGGGTATCGATACGAGTTTTGATTATCTGCCGGAAGATATGAAAAGCGGCGTGAAAGATTTTAAATCGGCGTCGGAAGCCGTTTTGGAATTCAATAAAAGGATCATAGACAATATATGCGATATTGTGCCTTGTGTAAAAGTGCAGATCGCGTATTATGAAATGTACGGATTGGACGGCATTCATACATTTTCGGAGACTGTTAAGTATGCGGGCAAAAAGGGAATGCTGGTCATGACGGATGCAAAGCGCAACGATATCGGTGCGACGGCTGAATGTTACGCAAAGGCGTACCTCGGAGAAACGGCTGTCGGTGATAAGGCTTATACCGCCTTTGATTCGGACTTTCTTACGGTGAACGGATACCTTGGTTCGGACGGCATTAAACCTTTTCTCGGTTGGATGCAAAAGCGCGACAAGGGCATATTTGTTCTGGTAAAGACGTCCAACAAATCGAGTGGAGAGTTGCAGGATCTGAAACTGGAAAACGGCAAAACTGTTTATGAATATATGGGCTCTCTCGTGGAGGAATGGGGGAAGGACAGTATCGGAAAGTATGGGTATTCTGCGGTCGGCGCTGTGGTCGGGGCGACGCATCCCGCGCAGGCTGAAATTCTTCGCAAAGAAATGCCTCATACATTTTTCCTGATACCCGGTTACGGCGCGCAGGGCGGTACGGCGGATGATCTGAAAGTATGCTTCAATAAGGACGGACTGGGCGGAATTGTCAATTCTTCGCGCGGAATTTTGTGCGCTTACAAGCAGGAAAAATACAAGGGCGATACTTATTATGAGGCAGCTCGTCAAGCTTGTATTGACATGAAAAATGATTTGAATCGTGCAATTAAAGGCTAAAACATAGTATTATGTCTGACATAATTGAATAAAAACCGGAGTTTTTGTTAAAATGAAAGAACTGGTTGTTAAGGTAATCGAAAACGAACCGCTTGTGGCGGGCGTCTATAAAATGAAATTTTCTTTGCCTGAAAAAACGGAAGGATTGGCATGCGGAAGATTTGTCAATATTTCGACGGGCGACGGCGGGCATCTGCTTCGCCGTCCGATCGCGATCTGCGAATATACTTCTGACACGGTTACGATATGCTATCAGCTCAAGGGAGAAGGGACGCATGTGTTGAGCCGCGTGCGCCCCGGGGATATGCTTTCATGCGTGCTTCCGCTGGGCAACGGCTTTGCTCTCAGAAAAGAAGAAAAGAGGGTGGCGTTGATCGGCGGAGGTGTCGGGGTTTTCCCGATGGTTTCCGTCCTCAAAGAGTATGCAGGTTCAGGTAAAGATTTCAGCTCTTATATCGGGTTCAGAAACAAGGAAGCCGTCTGTATGGAGGAAGTGTTCAGGTCGCTTTCTTCGCGTTGCAGTATCGTTACGGATGACGGCAGTTACGGTGAAAAGTCAAACGCCGTGGCATCGTTTTTCAAAGATTATGAAGAGGCGAAACCGGATGTGGTCTTGTCCTGTGGCCCTGTCCCTATGTTGCGCGCATTAAAGAGCGGTTTGCAGGAGCGCAACTTGCATGTGCCTTGCTTTGTGTCTTTGGAAGAAAGAATGGGGTGCGGAATCGGGGCATGCCTTGTGTGCGTGTGCCATAAAAAAGGCGGGGCTGAAAACGTACGCGTTTGCAAAGACGGCCCTGTTTTTGAGATTGGAGAGGTGGAATTTTAATGGCAAATCTACATATTGATATCTGCGGGGTCAAGTTTAAAAATCCGGTAATCGCGGCGAGCGGAACGTTCGGTTTTGGCAAGGAATTTAACGAGATTTATGATATTTCTGTTCTGGGCGGTATCAGTACGAAAGGGCTTACTTTAGAGCCGCGTCTCGGCAATCCTACGCCCCGTATTGCGGAAGGACACGGGGTCATACTCAATGCGGTCGGACTGCAAAATCCCGGGGTTGAGCGTTTTTTGGCGGAAGATCTGGATTTTTTAAAAAGCAAGGGGATCGTGATCATAGCGAACGTTGCGGGAAAAACGTTGGACGATTATGCGGGGATCTGTGATAGATTGGACGGGCTTGTGGATATGATCGAGCTGAACATTTCCTGTCCGAACGTGAGGTGCGGCGGTATGGCTTTCGGCATTCGTCCCGAAAGTGTGGAGCAAGAAACTCGAGCCGCAAAAACTAGCCTGAAAAAAACGCCCTTGATCGTTAAACTTTCTCCGAACGCGGAAAGCATAGCTGCCAATGCGCTGGCGGCGCAAAAAGGCGGAGCGGATTGCGTTTCCCTGATCAATACTCTGACGGGTATGGTAATCGATATCGAGCGCAGAAAGCCGCTGATCGCAAACAATACGGGCGGCGTATCGGGAGCGGGGATCAAACCGATCGCCGTGCGCATGACGTATGAGGTTTGCCAGGCTGTTGATATTCCCGTGATCGGAATGGGCGGGATCACCTGCGCAGAGGATGCTTTGGAATTTATTATTGCAGGTGCAAGTGCTGTGCAGGTCGGAACGGCGAATTTCACCGATACACTGGCAATGCCGAAAATCATTGCAGGATTGAACGCATGGTTAGATCGTCATGGGATTTCCGACATCAACGAATTGAGAGGAACTTTGTCTTTGAACGGCTAACTGTTTTTTGCGGAATTGAGCCGAAAAAACAGAGCAGCCTAAAAAATCCGTTGAAATGCGGCGTAATAAATTTGTGTGCTGAATATTGAAAATCACGGGCACCGCCAGACGGCGGTGCCCGCGATTTTTAAAACAGAACGTAAAACCTGACGGTACGAAAAAACTGTCTGCATAACAGTTTTTATGGACGGACTGATTTTGTTGCAAAGGGAAAAGCTTCCGAACAAAAAACTTTTTTACAGGTTTACAGGTGCTGGAAGGTATAACCTTTGCCACGGAAATAATCGATGATTTTTGGCAGAGCGCGGACGGTTTCGCGGTAGCCGACGCCGTCGTGCAGGAGCAGGATGACGTGATTTTTTTCTCCGGCAGATCGGACGGCATTGTTATAAAGATCTTCGGCGGAAGCGTTGGGGGAAACGGCATCTTCAACTGAGGCATTCCAGCTGCAGATTCTGTATCCCGCGTTTTTAACGGCGGATACAAGAGACTCGGAAAGTCCTGCTTCGCCTCCGGGGAAACGGTACAAATCCGAATTCCATTCGGGAAGAATCTCGCGGATGGATTTTTGGCAGCGGCGGATATCGCCAAGCAAAGCGGAGGATGAAGCGTAGATTTGTTTGTATTCATGGGAATAGGTATGGATTCCGATAGCATGTCCGTCGTCAAATGTACGCTGCAGGATCTCTTTGCGTCGGCTGATCTGTCGGCCGATGACAAAAAAAGTGGCCGGAATGTCTTCTTTTCGGAGGATGTCCAGTATTTTCGGAGTGGTGGAATCGGTCGGGCCGTCATCGAACGTCAGGCAGATCGTTTTTATTTCCGTATCGCTCGGATGCGGCTCGTTTATGCGGGAAGATGCGGCAGACAGGGGCGGAGAAAACAGAAGAGCCGCCGCCAGGATCAGCGCGTTGATAAATTTGATCATGCAATCAGTTTGCCCGAAAAAACTTGATTTCATTCCGGAAAAGGGGGATGGGGAAAAAGAATTGAAATTTTTATATGCAAAGCATATAAGGAAATTCAGCGGAAAAATTCAGAAAAAATTTAAAAAAATTGATTGACAAACAGAGAAGGATGTGTTATTCTTTAAAAAACCGATGAGGTAAAGGAGTAGCCTGCTAACGCAAATTTTCAGAGAGCCTTTGGCGGTGTGATAAAGGCAGTTTGACGCAGAGTGAATGGATTACCGAGGGCGGGGGCGAAAGGATTCCGAGTAGTTTTCGACGTGGCTTTCACGTTACAGGAAGAGGGTATGACAGTACCTGTGAAGAGGCAGTGCAAAGAAAATGGTATGCATTGTGAAATTGGGTGGCAACACGGATTTATTCGTCCCAAGCGAATAGACCCGTGTTTTTTTGTTACATAATAACGGAAAGGAGAAAAAATTATGTCAAAAGCAACGATCCCTTACAAAATATATTTATCTGAGTCTGAAATTCCGAAGGAATGGTACAATCTGAACGCGGTAATGAAAATAAAGCATGAACCGTTTTTGAATCCGAGCACATTGAAGCCGTGCACGAAGGAAGAGCTGAGCCGTGTTTTTTGCGAAGAATGTGTAGAGCAGGAACTGGATCGGACAAATCGATATATTGAAATACCGGAGGAGATCCGCAATTTCTATAAGATGTACCGTCCGTCGCCGTTGGTGCGGGCATACTGTCTGGAGAAAGCGCTTGGGACGCCTGCAAAAATTTATTATAAATTTGAGGGCAACAATACATCCGGCTCGCATAAGCTGAATTCTGCGGTGGCGCAGGCATATTATGCGAAAAAGCAGGGATTGAAATCGATCACGACGGAAACGGGTGCAGGGCAATGGGGAACTGCTTTGTCGATGGCTTCGGCATATTTCGGATTGGATCTTACGGTGTACATGGTCAAAGTTTCGAGCGAACAGAAGCCGCATCGGCGCGAGGTGATGCGCACGTACGGTGCAGAGGTGATTGCGTCTCCGTCGGATACGACGCAAGCCGGCCGCAAGATATTGGCAGAGTTTCCCGGAACGGGCGGATCGCTCGGGTGTGCGATCAGTGAAGCGGTGGAAAAGGCGGTGACTTCCGATGATTGCCGTTATGTTTTGGGGAGTGTGCTGGATCATGTCGTGTTGCACCAGTCGGTGATCGGTCTGGAATGCAAAACGGCGATGGAAAAATACGGAATCGAGCCGGATATGATCATCGGATGCTGCGGCGGCGGTTCGAACTTCGGCGGGCTGATTGCACCGTTCATGGGCGATAAGATCGAAGGTAAAAACAATATAGAATTTGTGGGCGTAGAACCAGCGAGCTGTCCTTCGCTTACGCGCGGCAAATACGTTTATGATTTTTGTGACAGTGCGAAGATCACGCCGCTCGCGAAAATGTATACGCTGGGGTGCGGATTCATGCCTGCAGCGAATCATGCGGGTGGTTTACGTTACCATGGGATGAGCCCGATTGTATCTGCTTTGTACAATCAAGGATATATGCGGGCCGTCACGGTAGAGCAGACAAAAGTTTTCGAAGCGGCGGAGAAATTTGCGCGCATCGAGGGTATTTTGCCTGCACCCGAATCGAGTCATGCAATCCGCGTGGCGATCGATGAAGCTCTCAAATGCAAGGAAACGGGCGAAGCAAAGACAATTTTGTTTGGCCTGACGGGAACGGGATACTTCGATATGACGGCATATAAACAGTACAATGACGGCACCATGATCGATAGCATTCCGACGGATGCGGATCTTGCGCGCGGATTTGAAAGCATTCCGGATATTCCGATGAACAGATAAACTGCCGTTATCTT
>CATYEP010000052.1 GCA_958405585.1 uncultured Eubacteriales bacterium | reverse complement strand
ATTATGAAAGTTTAGCGGCGTTGGAAGCAGAGAATGTAACAGACGGTATAGTAAAATCGGGAGAAACGATTACGGCGGCGAAAGTTTCCACGGCGGCAAAATTGATTTCGGTAGTAGATTATATTGAAGCGGACGAAAACAATGGCGCTGGATTCACGCTCATGCTGGGCGGAAATATTGACATGAAGGATTCGGAATGGAAGCCGATTGAAGAATATGCCGGTGATTTTAACGGGTGTAATTATTCCATTCAGGGATTGAGAATGACGGATATAACCGCAGATACAAAAGCATATGCTGCAGCGACACCGGAGTCAAATTATGTTTACTATGGTTTTATTGCTGCTTTTACTGGAAAATCTTTCAAAAATGTTAAAATTAACGTATATATTGATGAACCGGGTTCTTTGGTAGTAGATACGGTTGGACAAAATAAAAACAATCACACTGTAGGCGGAGCGATCGGCGCGATCATTAAACAAGGCGGCACAGCCGAAGATGTTACAACGATCGAAAATGTTACGGTTAGAGGTACGATCAAAGGTCACAGCCGTGCCGGCGGGGTTGTTGGCTTTATTGGTGGTGTAGCCGGGGACGAAGGGACGCGAATGAATGGAAAAGTAGTGATTCAGAAATGTGTGAATTATGCTGATATTACTACACAGGGACAAGTAGCAAACGCTACGGTAGGTGGAATGGTTTCTACATCAAATCAGAGAAATGCTACAGCAGTTGTAGAAATAAAGGGTTGTGAAAATCATGGAAATCTTTCAGGGGTCCGTGTTGGCGGTATTATGGGAGACGCACATGGTTCCAAAAAGGACGGCACTCCAAAAGCACAAAATCATTCAGGTACAATTCTGATTGATGGCTGTGTCAATTCAGGTGCGATTACTGTTTCACATGATGATGGTGCTGCGGGTGGGATATTCGGATATATACAAGCCCATACATATGTTTACGATATTACGATTCAGAAATGCACGAATGAAGGAACAATAACGAACAGTTCAAAAGGACGTCAAGATGACAATATACTGGGGTATGCAGATGCTGGCGGGACAGCAAACGATATATTGTGCATTTTGACCAATAATAAAGTAGGAACAGAAGCAGTCCAAGACGAAAATATCCAGATAGGGGAAGTTTCATAAACAGACAATAAAAACAGCGGAAGCAAGTTGCTTCCGCTGTTTTTACTATATAAAAATTATTCAGCTAAAACGTCCTGCATGTCGTATTTGCCGGCGGGTTTGCCGCACATGAACTTTGCCGCTTTTACGGCGCCTGCCGCAAATACCTTTTTGCTGCGTGCGCTGTGTGAGATCGTGATGATCTCGTCTTCTCCCGCAAACATCACTTCGTGTTCTCCGACGATCGTGCCGCCGCGCACTGCGTGAATGCCGACTTCCGCTTTTTTGCGCGCCCCGACCATTCCTTCGCGTCCGTAAACGTATTCTTTCGTGCCGTCGAACGCTTCGTTCACGCTCTCCGCCAGCATATACGCCGTACCCGACGGCGCGTCCTTCTTCAGGTTATGGTGCTTTTCAATGATTTCCACGTCAAACGATTCGCCCAAAAATTCCGCCGCCTCTTTGACAAGCTTCTGTAAAAGATTGATCCCTACGGACAGATTCGCCGTCTTAAAAACGGGTATGCTCTCCGCCGCCTTTTCGATTTGCCTGAGCTGTGCGTCGCTGTATCCCGTCGTCGCCAAAATTACGGCACATCCTGTCTTTTTCGCATAATTTAAAAGATTATCAAGATTCGCCGCGCTCGAAAAATCGATCACCGTATCCGGCTTTTCCTGTACTTTTTCAAAACTGTCATACACGGGTACATTCTCAATGTTTCCGCTCTTTAAGTCTACGCCCCCGATACATTCCGTTTCGGCGTCTGCATTCACAAGCTCTAAAACATTCCTGCCCATATGTCCGAAAATTCCGCTGATCAGAATTTTTACCATATCGATCTCCTTATTCCTTCTTTTTTTATTTTTTCTTGCTCGATCGTTGATCTTTTGTTAATTTATCTTTGTATTCGCGTTGTTGATAAGAATCCCCGCGCGTACGCGCGGGGAATTGCTTTTTCTTTGTTTCGCCTGTGCCAAACTGTGCCGACATTTTCTCGGTCGCACCGATACGGCAGGGGAATGTCAGCCGTTTACCTTCAGCCCGAATTCGCGCAATGCCATACGCAGGGCGTCTGCATGCGCCGGTTCGATTTCCGTAAGGGGCGCGCGCGGGATCCCGCCGTCCATACCGAGCATATTTGCCGCGGCTTTGGCGCAGATCGGATTGACTTCCGTAAAAAGATTGTCGATCACGGGCAGCATTTTGTCCTGAAGGGCATTCGCCGAAGCCAAATCGCCCTTTTTGACAAATTCATACATCTGCTTTGTTTCTTTGGGCAGAATGTTGGAAGATACCGAAATCAGCCCTGCTCCCCCGATTGCAAGAATGGGGAGATTCAGATGATCGTCGCCCGAATATAAATCGCACTTACCGCGGATCATGCGCGCGGTCGTCACGATCTGCTCCATATTTCCGCACGCTTCCTTGATTCCTGCGATATTTTCGATTTCGGCAATGCGTTTCATCGTCGCGGGCAGAATATTTACACCCGTGCGAGGGGGGACGTTATAGCAGATAATCGGAATACTGACGGATTCTGCGATCGCTTTATAGTATTCATAGATCCCGTTTTGCGTGCATTTGTTGTAGTAGGGGGTAACGACGAGAAGTCCGTCCGCTCCCAGCTTTTCAGCCGTTTTGCTTGCCTCGATGGCATGTGCCGTGCAGTTGCTTCCGCTCCCGAATACGATCTTGGCACGCTTGCCTATTTTTTTGACGGAATACTGCATCACTGCCAGTTTTTCTTCTTCGGTCATGGTCGCAGGTTCGCCCGTCGTACCCAAAATGACCAGCATATCCGTTCCGTTATCGATCTGGAAATCGATCATTTTACCGAATGCGTCAAAATTGACTCCGCCTTCTTTCGTGAACGGCGTGATCATTGCCGTCGCGGTACCGTTAAAAAAATTAAGCATGAAATCCAACCTCTGCTGATTTGTTTTTTCTTTCTGGAACTTTAAAATTCATGACGCCTGCCGTGCGCCTTCGTTTTGAGAAATTAAATATAATTTTCCGCACAGAGCAATTCTGCCATCAGTACGGCGCCGCCGGCCGCACCGCGCAGGGTATTGTGCGAAAGACATACGAACTTATAATCAAACACGATGTCTTCGCGCAGTCTGCCGACCGATACCGCCATGCCGTTCTCCAGCATGCGGTCAAGTTTTGCCTGCGGGCGGTTGTCTTCTTCAAAATAGTGGATAAACTGTTTGGGCGCGGAAGGCAGTTCCAATGCCTGCGGAACGCCTGAAAATTCCGCCCACGCTTTCAAAATTTCATCTTTGGAAGGCTTCTTGTCGAACGTTACAAACACCGCCGCGGTATGTCCGTCCGATACGGGAACGCGCAGGCATTGTGCCGTGATCTTCGGTGTGTCTGTCGTAACGATTTCGCCGTTTTCTATGTGCCCCCAGATCTTTAAAGGTTCGCGTTCGGATTTTTCCTCTTCGCCGCCGATGTAGGGGATAACGTTGTCGAGGATTTCGGGCATACGGTCAAACGTTTTGCCTGCACCGCTGATCGCCTGATAGGTGGAAACAGCCACTTTGGAAATGCCGTATTTTCTGAGCGGATGCAGAGCGGGTACATAGCTTTGCAGAGAGCAGTTGCTCTTTACGGCGATGAAGCCGCGCTTTGTCCCCAGCCGTTTTTTCTGCGCTTCGATGACCTTTGCGTGTTCGGGGTTGATCTCGGGTATGATCATCGGGACGTCGGGTGTAAAACGGTGTGCCGAGTTGTTCGAGATGACGGGAACTTCCGCTTTTGCATATTTCTCTTCCAGCGCTTTGATCTCGTCTTTCTTCATGTTCACTGCGCAGAACACGAAATCGACCATTCCCGCAATCTTTTCGATATCCTTTTCCGCGTCGAGAACGACCATGTCCGCAAATTTTTCGGGGATAGGGGATGTCATTGCCCATCTGCCTGCAACCGCGTCACGGTATTTCTTCCCTGCCGATGCGGGGGATGCCGCCAGTGCGGTTACGTGAAACCAGGGATGGTTTTCCAAAAGCAGGCTGAATCTCTGCCCGACCATGCCCGTTGCGCCGATGATCGCTACATTGTAGTTTTTCATTTCAGTACTCCTGTAAAAATAGTTTGTGCGTTGCGCCCCGAAAAAAAACTGCGGCGCAGATGCACCGCAGTGAATAAGAATCAATATCTGTCCGAACCGCAGGTACTTCCGTACCGGCGTTATTTGCTTTCTTCGGGCTAATAGTTCTCCACGTTGGTGACAGTCGCAAAGGTATTCTCCCTTGCGCCCAGCAGCAGGGGCTGCGGATACCTTCCTGCGCTTCGGCGGGGATGCCCTTTCTGTCTGCCAGTTTCCGCTCTTTTGCGGCAGTCTTACTTTTGCTCGCCCGCTCCTCTATTTCGCAGGGGTATTGTAGCATATCTTCCCGTAAAAGTCAAAGAATTTTCTGCCGCGCTCTCCAAAATTCTGAAAGGATATGCCTTTTCAGCCCGATTTGCGTTTTGTTTGTAAAATTTTTTGTTAGCGCAGATATTTTAATTGAAAAATTTTACACTTTGTAGTAGAATAGAAAATAAGATTTTTACGGATGCCGTTTACGGTATTCCGGGAGGTACTATGGCTCAAGGCGAAAAGAAAGGTTTTATTGCCCGCATGCTGGAAGGGAAAGAGCGCGACGAAGAGTATGCAAGAAGCACACTTCCTTCCAACCGCTGGGCTTTGTTCTGGGATATTTTCAAGGGCAGGTTTTCCAAACTTGTCATCGTGAATCTGCTGATGCTTCTCTTTTGCATTCCGCTCATCGCGGTATTTATTTTCCGCTATACATGGCTGAACGTCATGGGTAGTTCCTATCCGTTTTCAGGCGGACTGTTGGTAGGATTCCCTGCGTATCCGAACATGGTCGGCGTACCCGAACAGCTCGTTATTTCATCGCAGCTGACATTCGGGCTTTTTATGATCGTGGCGGCACTCATTGCGGCGATCGGCATTTCGGGCGGCATGTATGTCATCCGTAACATGGTCTGGACGGAAGGTATCTTTGTCGCCAACGATTTCTGGCGCGGCATCAAGATAAATATCGGTATCGTGCTGGAATCCACGCTTTTCTATTCGATCGCGCTGTGGCTGTTTACTTTTTCCATCAACTGGTCGGAATGGATCCTTGCGGTCGGGGAAGGAAACTCCGTCCTGATGACCATTTCCATCGCGATCTCCTATATAGCGATCGGGGTCGTTACTATTATGTATCTGTGGATGCTTTCCATGGGCGGAAGCTATAAGCTCAAGTTTTTCCAGCTTCTGAAAAACTCGTTCCTCATGGCATTCGGGCTGATCTTTCAGAATGTTTTCTTCGTCATTCTGATGGCGATCCCTCTGCTTTTAGTGCTTTTGGGTTCGTTCTTCCAGATGATCGGTATAATTATTCTTATTCTGTTTGGTTTGTCCTATATGCTCCTGGTCTGGCTGGATTATTCACAGTGGGCGTTCGATAAATTCTTCGAATCCAAACGCGAAGGCGGAAAAGTCAACCGCGGTATTTATGCAAAGGTAGGCAAGGGCGGTGCACAGAGCAAGGCGGTACAGGAATACCAGGCAAACCTTGAAGCGGCGATGAGTGTCAAGAGCGATCTTTCTTCGCGCCCGATCAAGCCGATCACGGACGATCTCAAAGTATACGAACTTCCCGATTCGTTCTCTCGTGAAGATCTGAAAAAACTGCGCGAATCCAAGGAGATCATTGCCGAAGATACGCAAAAGTATGCGGAAGAACACAAGAACGATGAAAAATATGTGACGTACAATGCCCAGTTCGATAAGCCGAAGGAAGAAGAGGAAACGAAAGGCAAGAAGGGCAAAAAAGACAAAAAAGCCAAAGCGGACGAAAAAGAAGCGGGCGGTAAGGACGAACAATGACCGATGCTTACACTTCGCTTGCCGAATGGTTTGAATATCTGAATGCAGACTGCGACTATGAAAAATGGTCGCAGTACTTATATAATCGCCTGACGGGGCTGGGTATCCGCAGCGGAAAGGGACTGGATATCGGCTGCGGGAGCGGCGCGTTTACGCGGGCGCTCGCCGGATTCGGGTTTGACATGACGGGATATGACTGCAGTACGCAGATGCTGTCCAAAGCGGAACGGCTGGGTGTCGGTCCGCGCGTACGGTATATACTTTCGGACGCGCGCAAAGTCCGTGTCATGGGCGGGCGCGCGGATTTTGCGATCTGCGTCAACGATTGTCTCAATTATATTCCGCAAAAAGACGTTCCTTCGTTTTTTGCCCGCGTGAACGGATGTCTGCGGAAGGGCGGAGGTTTTATTTTCGATGTATCGTCCCCTGTAAAATTGCGCGAAATTATCGGAAACAATGCTTTTTGTGAAGATCGGGAAGAGCTTGCGTATCTTTGGTTCAACACTCTTTGCGCGGATCGGGTGGAGATGGATTTCACATTGTTTGTGAAGGGTAAGGACGGGCGTTTTGACCGTGCGGACGAGCATCATACGCAATACATTCATGAAAAAGACGCGCTTGTTTCGGCGGCAGAAAATGCAGGATTTGCGGTGCATGCGGTGGAAGGTGCGTTCGGGGACGCGGAGGACAGGACGAGGCTGAATTTTATCTGCGTGCGCCTGTAGCGATTCGGGGCAAACGGAGAACGGGATTATGGAAAAGAAAAGAGATTGTATTTTGCGCGGACTGATTTGCGGGGGCGAAGTGTCGCTCGCCGTGGCGGATACGACGTCGCTGGTGAATGAAGCGATTCGTATCCACGGTCTTTCCGCTTTATCGGCGGCGGCACTGGGCAGAACGCTCACGGCCGCGGCTTATATGTGTTCGTCGCTGAAAGAAGACCGCGGCGCGTTGTCTGTCACCATCAAGGGAGACGGAGTGGGCGGCGGCATTTATGTCAGCGGCGACAAGGCGCTGCATATGCGCGGTTACATCGAAAATCCGCAGACGTATCTGCCGCCCAATGCAAAGGGCAAGCTGGACGTGGGCGGCTGTGTCGGGAAGAACGGTTACATATCCGTCGTGCGCGACGACGGCGAAAATCAGCCGTTTGTCGGGACGACTCCGCTCGTAAGCGGGGAAATCGGGGAAGATTTCGCCGCTTATTTCGCGTACAGCGAACAGCTTCCGACGGCGCTGGCGGTCGGGGTAAAAATCGGCACGGACGGAACATGCCTGGGCGCGGGCGGCGTATTTTTGCAGCCGCTCCCCGGCGCGAGTGAAGAGAGCATCCGCTTTGTCGAAGAGACGATCGGCAAGTTTGCGGCGGTAAGCTCGATGATGCAGGAGCATACGGCGGAAGAAGTCCTGCATGAATTTTTCGGAGCGGTACAATTTTACACCTGTTTTCCCGAATATAAGTGCAATTGCAGCAGAAATTATATAGAGGGAGTGCTCGCCGCACTGGGAGAAAAAGAGCTGCGTGCGGCGATCGAGGAGCAGGGGAAGATCGAAGTGCATTGCCATTACTGCAATACCGATTATACCTTTACTCCCGCAGACGCGGAAGAGATCATTCGGCGTTCGCACGAGGAGCGGAGAGGTTAAACGATGGAGAAAAAGACGATACGATTTGATCTGAGCGCGGATACGCTGCTCGATCTTGCGGATGCGCGGCTGGAAGAAGGGGATCATCTTGCGGCGTTGCGCATGCTGCATAAATCCGTCGATCTGTACGGGCCGGGTGCCGACGAGTACGCGGCATTGGCGGATGTCTATGATGAAATGGAGCTGTTCGAGCTTTCCGCGGAATGCTGGTTCCGCTATCTGGATGTGTGTGCGGAAGAGGAAGCGGTGGACGCATACGAGGGACTGGCGGCTTGTTATTACAATCTCGGAAACGAGCGGCTCGCGTCTTATTATTATAAAAAGATGCTCAACGATAAATTTGTTTCCCCCGCAAACAATGTGGAGATGGGCGAACTTTTGGAGCGTCCCCCGCGGCCGCAGCTGAAAATTGCTTGGCCTCCGGAAAGTGCGGACTATTCGCAGGAGATCGACGCAGGGCTTCGTGCGCTTAAAGAAGGGAATTACGACGAAGCGGAAAAACAGTTCCGCAAAGTAAATGAGAAATCGGAATATTATCCGTCGGCGCTGAACTATCTGGCGGTGAATTATTTGCTGGCAGGTAAATCTGCGGAGGCGGAATCTGTCTGCAAGGAACTTATTGAAAGGGATCCGGACAACATTCAGGCGCTTTCGACGTATGCGGCGGTTCTGACGGAACAGGATCGGAAAGCGGAGGGCCGTGCGGTGGCGGAAAAACTGGCGTCGCTCCCCGCAAAGAGTGCGGACGAACTTTATAAAACGGCGACGGTATGCTGTGAAAACGGGCTGTATGAGCAGGCATACGAGAAATTCTGTAAACTGGAAACGATGGTCAGTTATGACCGTACTTTATTATATTTTAAGGCTGTGGCGGCGCTGCGTTGCGGACGGACGAACGACAGTTTGGCGGCATTGGGAAAGATCCTGGACATACAGCCGCGCGCGGCGGTCGTGCGCTATTATTACCGCGAGATCCAAAGGTATGCCAAAGAGGGCGGCTCGATGCCTGAAACGACATTTTTCTGTCACGTTCCGCAGGCGGAGCGGGAAACGCGCATCGCGCTTTTGACGGAGCTTTCGAAAATGAAAGCGGGGGACGTACGCGCATATTTTGAAGCGGAGAAAAATGCGGACGAACTTTTAGAATGGTGTTTTGACGAAGCGGACGGACGGGACGCGGAGCTTCAGATCGCAGCCGTGGCGGTCGCGATCCGTGCGGAGCGCGACGGATTTGTCTGCGATTTGCTCGTCGATCCGAAAGTAAACGACGTCGTGAAAATCGAAACGGTGCAGCGGCTTTGCCTGAGAAACAAAGGGCTGGAATTTGGGATCGTGATCGCGGATATTTACAGAAAGGTCTGCTTTGACCGCCTGGAAGTAGGCAGGGAAAAGCATGCCAAATTTGTGGCGGCGCACGCACTGTGTTTTGCAAGGCTGGCGCTTTTGGGCGAAGGGGATGCGGAGCATTATCGGTTTGCCGCACAGGCAATTTATGCAACGCTGGAAAAAGAAGGTGAACTTTCTCTCGTGAAAGACGCGGAAAGCCTGGCATGTGCGATGTTTCTGACTGCGGTGGCAACGGGGCAGGCGGATGCGCGCCGCGTTTTGCAGAGAATGAATGCCGATGCCGAAAATGTCGCGCAGATTCTGAACGTTTTGCACGGTGCATTTGAGAAAGAGCAGGCGGAGGTCGCGGCGGCGAGTGCGGAAAAAACTTCACCGCATGCAGACAGCCCGTTTGAAACGGAAGTTCAGGCAAAAGCAACTTCTCCGAAAGAGGAACACGGGGAAGAAACGGTGAGGGAAGGAACGGAGAAGGAGGATGATCCGGATGAAACTCATTGATTTTGATGAGAAGTTCAATAAAAAAGTGGCGGAAATGCTGGAAAAGCACGCGGGAGAGCGTACGGAAGAAGAATGGGAAAACGTAATTGCCAAAGCGTATGCGCGGTTCGGCGATACGTATATGGGACAGCTCGGCAAGACGCCGCGGCAGTACTTTGGGCAGATGGGCGACGCGGAGCTTGTGGAAACGCTGAAAGAATATTTGCTGCAAGGCGTGTCCGTACCTGATTTTCTCTGCGAAGAGATCGAAGGGCGCGGCGTTTTCGATTCGCTTCTGTCCTTGTTGCATGAGACGGACGAAGAATTGGTACATTATGCATTGAATCTGATCGGAAATGACCGAAGAGCGATGGAGCGGTATGCGGAAATGCTGTCGGAAGAGGAATATGACGAGCATATCAAAGACGCGCTTTCCGACCTTATGAAAACGCGTGCGGATGAAGTGAAAGAGGCTGTTTTGCCGCTTGTCAAGACGGAGAACCGTGCTTATGCACTGGAGATCCTGTCCAAATGCACCGAAAGGGATGATCGGGTTTACGAAGCGCTGCTGACGGCATTCCGTACGGCGGATGACGAGGATGTTCCGCTGTATGCGGGGTATCTTGCTTCCTATGGCGACGACAGGGCTCTGCCCGTTCTGTTGGAGCATATCCGCCGCAGTGACATAGATTTCGTTACATTCCAGGAACTGAAGTTTGCCATCGAAGCGCTCGGCGGAGAATATACCGAGCAGCGTGATTTTTCGGAAGACGAATCCTATAAAAAAATCATGGAAGCCGGAGCAGGTACGGATATTTTCGGATCCAGGCGCAGTTGATTCGGTCAAAAACCTTTTCTCGGAAGAATAAAAGTCTGAAAAACCGGATAAAATTGTTTGTTTTGCGGAAAAGAAAGCGGATAATCTGAATATTTTGTTTCAAACGTTTGACAATTTTACATGGAAATGCTAAAATAACACTTGCGACCGTGGGCGTATATCTTTTTGCGCGCCTTTTTATCGCAAGTGTTTTTCTTTATTTATAATAATATAAGAAAAACAAAATTACGAAAAGAGTTTTTCGTAAACTTATTTTATGCTTTCTTAAATTGCGTAAGGGCAATTTTAAGATAAATTCCATTCTTACAAGGAGGTAAAAAATGCCTACAATCAACCAGCTCATCAAGCACGGCAGGGAACAGCGCGCGGAGAAGAGCAAAACTCCTATCATGAGCCAATGCCCTCAGAAGAGAGGCGTATGCCTTTCCGTTTCCACGACGTCCCCGAAAAAGCCGAACTCGGCTCTTCGTAAGATCGCGAGAGTGCGCTTGACGAACAAACAGGAAGGTACCGTTTACATTCCCGGCGAAGGTCACAACCTGAACGAGCACAGCTCCGTTCTGATCCGTGGCGGCCGTGTGCGTGATCTCCCTGGTGTCCGTTACCACGTCATTCGCGGTGCGCTCGATACGGCAGGCGTAGCCAAGAGAAAACAGGCTCGCTCCAAATACGGCGCAAAACGTCCTAAGTAATCATTTGCAAAACCATTGCGGAAAGCCGCAGAAAGCATCCTACTTGTCGGAATTTATCTTCTAAGATACCCGATATAAAGTAGGCAGTATGCCGTAAGGCAGAAGGTTCGCTACTCGAAAAGAGCAAGCGATAGCTGTACTGAGGGTATTTACCCTTACAAAACCCGTCTGCGCGGTTCGCATACAAGTGCGGAAAGCTCTTTTGAAAACAAAAGGGCTGCGCGGACATTCAAAACAATTTAAGGAGGACAACATCATGCCCAGAAGAGGCAATGTACCTAAAAGAGACGTACTGCCCGATCCCGTGTATGGCAGCAAGGTCGTGGCGAAGCTCATCAACCAGATCATGCTGGACGGCAACAAGGC
>CATYEP010000051.1 GCA_958405585.1 uncultured Eubacteriales bacterium | reverse complement strand
CTGTCATACGCCGAACGCATGGTCGACTTCTTTTTCTTCTTTACTTGCATGATTTGCACGCCTTGCTTGCTTTGCCGGTCGTCTTGTTCTGCGCAGACTTGCTGTTCTGTTTGTTCTGCACATTCTGCGCATTTTGCGTGTTCTGTGTGTTCTGTGCAGACTTGCTGCTCTGTTTGCTCTGCGTATTCTGCGTGTTCTGCGCGTTCTGCGCGTTCTGCATGTTCTGTTCTTTGTTGTTTTTCATGTTTTTACTCCTTTTATTCATCAAAAGGTAAGGGAATTTCAACATAACCCTGTTTCGCTTTGCACAACGGGCAAATCTTCCACGCTTCTTTCGTCGTCGCGCGGTATCCGCATTCGCTGCACACCCACAGCGTAGGCTTGTTCCGTTTGTACAATACGCCGTCCTTGATCGCATTCGCAAGATATCGGAAGACGATTTCATGATCCCGCTCCACGCCTGCAACGCGCTCGTAAAGATCGGCTATGTCGTCGAACCCTTCTTCGCGCGCTTCCTTCGCAAAGGTCGGATAGATTTCGTCATGTTCCGATTTCTCTCCGTGCGCCGCAAATTCCAGATTCTCCGCCAGGGTTCCGAATTGAAAAGGATAACCCGCATTCAATTCGATGTTCGCGCTGTTTCCCGCCTTCTGTATGAGCGTATCGTAAAAAGTTTTGGCATGATAAGTCTCATTCTTCGCGATCGTGCGGACTACATCCGCAAGCACGGGATATTCTTCCGCGATCGCAAGTTTTGCGATCAGCTGATAACGCATCCCCGCCTGGCTTTCACCCGCAAACGAACGGGCAAGATTGGTGTACGTTTTTGTCTTTTTGAACTGCATGGCAATCCTCCTTACGTACTACAGTATGGACGATCTCTCCCCGCTTTATACAGACTTTTTTATTTTTGCAAAAAAATAACCCGTTTGCGCAATTATTATTTGCGCAAACGGGTTTTTTGTACCAAAATTCGTTATTAAGCGGTTATTACCTCTCCGTCATACGTCAAAGTGCCGAAATCTGCCGCTATAATTTCAAGAAGACATACGTCATCCCGCATTAAATCCCCGTCTTGAATTTCCTGATTGTTCTTTTTGACGGAAATATTTTCACCGACCAATAATATGTCCGAAATCGCAACATCTCCCGTTCCGCCGATCAATCCGAAGACCAATCCGACGCCCCACGAGCCATGCCCATTAACACTCACCGAAACAACATTGACATTTTGCAAAGCACATTCGGAAACGGTCACCTCCGTACCCGCCGCTTTCCAACCGACAATTCCGCCCGCAACATAACTATTCGCAGTGATGCTGATCGTCCCGTTAACAGGCCCTACGTTGCAACCTGTTATATTTAAAACATCATTGGTCGCCTTTGCTACATTGCCCACGTACGCTACAATGCCTCCCGCATAAGAATACGCATAATTAGCTTCCGTAAAACAATAAGAAGTAATATTTGCCGTAACCGTACAATCTTTGATCGTACCCGCAAGCGCCGTGCCGACTATTCCTCCCACACGGTTGTACTGACAGATCGACCCCGAAACCGTACAATTTTCAATCGTTCCACCGTTCAGGAATCCCACGATCCCACCAAAATATGTATATCTGTTACCGGGATCGGCAGGCTGAACCGGATCATTGTAAACAACGTTGAGATTTTTGACTACACCGCCTTCTCCAAGATAATCAATGATTCCAACCCCGTATTTGCTCTTCTGTACGCCCAGTTCGACATCATACATATCCGAATACAGATACCCGTTTCCGTCTTTACCGTGCTTCGGCTGGATCGTAAACCCTGTGATCGTCTTATTGTTTCCATCCAGCGTACCCTTAAATTCTTTCAACGGCTCGGACAGAACCGTCTGAACCTGATCTTCCGCTAAATCGATATCCGTCGCCAATTGAATGGTTGCCCCCGCAAAAGTCTCTCCCGAATGCGCCGAAATACGGAAAATATCTGCAATATCTACCTGCTCTGCTTCCGTACCGACCGATAAAGTTCCCCCTGCGCTCACTACATCCAATAATGCGTTATCAGCCTCCGTAAAACCATTCTCGAGATTATAACGGCGCGTATCATTATCCGCATAATCATCTCCCGAGTTGACATATTCTTCCGGATAAACTACTTTTGATTCCGCATCCACAAGCAGAATACAGTTCAGATCCGCATCCCAATAAAACGCATACCCCTTTGAAATGGGATGATATCCGTCCGAATCATACCCTGCCTCGCTCAGTATTTCGTGCACCTCCGTAAGATTCCGAGGCTTTTCTCCCGTCAAAAGCTCTTCATTCATCAGAGCCGTATTCATATTCTTGACCGCCTGCATATCCGCCGATTCGTTTGTCCTGTTGATCAGCGATGTAAACGTAGGAATCAATACCGCCGCCAAAATCGCTATAACTGCTATTACGATGACAAGCTCCGTGATCGTAAATGCGCGCTTGAGTTTTTTACCCATCCGTTTCCTCCTTTCCCGTACCGCCCTGCAAACATAAGATAAGTACTTTTTGCATATGCAAAAAGTACAGCCGACTGTACTTTTTATGATTGTTTTTATTATATCACTTTAAAATTCAAAATGCAATATATATGTTAAAAATATTTAAAAAAATGACAGATCTTTTCTTCGTATAAAAAACGCGCAAGCCTGTACCCCCACAAAATAAAAAAGGATTCGACATTCAACCCCGCTGTGCAAGTTCTGACCCAATTTTAGATTTTGTATCTTGCATTGCAATAAAGGGAGCTGCTCGCAATTGATTTTGCGAGCAGCTCCCTTTGCATTTTCATAAAAAAAGCATCCTGCTTAAAAACAGGATGCCGTTTTTTACTTAAATAATTGTGCGACCCAACTTCCGAGCGGAAATTTTCCGTCGACAAATTCCTGGAAGGGATTTGCGCCGAAAATGTATTTGAATAAAAAGCATTCCGAACATACGTCCGACGCAGAGGAAACGGGTCCGAAATAAGGAACAAATGTACCCACAAGCACACCGATCACCATTAAAACCGCCGCCGTGATCACGATTGAATACACACCGCCCAAAACTCCGTCTATGATCTTAAACACAACATATTTACGCAATCCTTTGAGGAGAACTTTCACGATCGCCATTACAATGATCACGATGATCCCAAGCCCGATACAGATGATCACGGTCTGCACAACCGAAGCCGCTTCCGCCGCGTCCAACTTTACAGGCGAATTTTCCCCGATCACAGATGCAAACAAACTTTCCAGCTTTGCCAAAAGCCCCGCATTCGTCAAAGAATTGTTCAGCGTCGGCAAAAGCAATATACATACCCCCACCGTCAACGCTATATCTACCAGCCACCAAGCCTTATTCAGAAAACCTTTCCGGTATCCGAAAAAAAACATCAGCGCCAGAAACAATACAAAAATAACATCGATCACTATACTCATATTTCTCTCCAATGCAGCCGGCCCGCCGATTCATGCCTGATATTATTGCAACCCACCGCTGTATTTTTCCTTACCCTTGTAAAACGCCAGGAATATGCCGCGCACAAAATTCGCGCCGGCTCCGACTAAGAACAATTTGGTCAGAGCACTGAATTGCCCTACCCAGCAAAGCACTCCGAAGATCAGGAGCGCCACAATAAAAGCAAACCAGGTAACAAATCTGTGCCAGCCCTTGCAACGGACACGCCCGAACAGGCTGAACAAAAGCGGGAAATCCAACACCAACAACAAAAAGTACAGCGGGATTCCGTACAACAAAACATAATAACAGATATTGAGACAAATCGAAGATATGGTCTCGTTTCCGGCAAATGAATGCGTCCGCACGACATTGTCCAAAAAGCCGAGGAACGCCGCATTCGAACCTTTGTTGACCAACGATTCGAACAAATGCTTCACCGCGTCAAACCCCGTAAACGAATAAGTTCCGCCGACCCACGCGACAAAAAACATTCCGATACTCATGCCGAGCAGAATCAGAGCAAAAACAGATATCACGATCCGGTTCACACTGCGCTTGCTCTTTGCTTTCTTTGCCGACTGTACGTTTGCATTCGCACCGGGCACTGCAGGCGCACCTGTATAAGCCGCCCCCGCCGTTGCCGGAGCCGCATACGGAGCCGCGTAGATCACAGCAGGCTGCACTGCCTGAACCGGCTGCTGGGCCGGTTGCTGCGTTTGCGGCGTCATTCCGTACTGCTGCACGCGCGCCGCCTGCATACGGTCGATTTCGCCGTGCAGAGCTTTCAGCTCGCCTTTCAGCTGCGCTACCTCCGATAAAAGTTCAAAACGCTCTTTCGTCGAGTCCGCCCGTCTCTGCTCCGTATGTACGCCCTCTGTCTCGGCTGTCTGCGACGGAGTCTGTACAGGCTGAGACGTTGCGATCTCGTTTTTATACGCATTGAGATTGTTTTTCATTTTACTCAGCACGCTATCCAGGTCTTCTTCAAAGAGATAACCGCAATGCGGGCAGCGGACTTTCGAATCATCCGTTTCCCTTCCGCAATTTTTACAGATCTTCACGCTATTTCTCCCTGTTCATCAATTTGCACAAAATATAGATATACAACATATTTACACAAATGTGCTTATGTTTATTATAAACGCAGAAAGCGTTTTTGTCAATCGCAAAAACATAATCGGACAAACAAACCTTTCAGAAAATTTTACCGGCCGCAATCCGCGGCCGGCACAGTTTCAAATTATTTTTTGTTAAAATTATCTTTCAGCGAGACAATCTCCGAAAGCACGAGCTTTCCGCCTTCCGTGCACTTTTTATAATATCCCGTGCGCATCAGCTGGAAGGGCGTGCCGTCCGCCGCCTGCGCCAGATACGGTTCCGCTTTCGCCTGCAAAATTTTCTCGCTTTCCTGGTTCATGCGCTCGGAAAAATCCTGCCCCGCATAATCCGCGTCGCGCAGAAGGCTCTCATACTGCCTGACTTCCGCATCGACGCAGGTATCCGCGTTCACCCAATGGATCACGCCCTTTACCTTGATCCCGCTCGTATCGTTTCCGCTGTGGCTTTCCGGAATGTATGAACACAAAACTTCGGTAACGTTCCCCTCTTTATCCGTCAAAACGTCGTCGCAACGGACGATATAGGCATTCTTCAGACGCACGTACCCGCCCTTTTTCAGACGGAAATATTTCGGCGGAGGATCAAGCGAAAAATCCGTGCTTTCGATATACAGATGTTTCCCGAATTTCACTTTGCGCGTACCTGCCGTTTCGTCCGTCTGGTTGATATCGAAATCCAGTTCTTCCTCACCTTCATAATTCGTGATCGTAAGTTTCAGCGGCGAAAGGACTGCCATGGCACGTTCCGCATGCGCGTTCAAGTATTCACGCACGCACGCTTCAAAATAGGAATATTCACACTCGGAATTCGCTTTCGCGATGCCGATCCTGGAACAAAAATCGCGTACCGCCGCCGCAGGAATACCTCGGTTGCGCAAGCCCGAAAGAGTAGGCATACGCGGATCGTCCCAGCCGTGCACAAGCCCCTCTTCCACTAATTTTTTCAGGTAGCGCTTGCTCATCACGGTGTTCGTGATGTTCAGGCGCGCAAATTCGATCTGCCGCGGTTTGGGTGAAAATCCCAGCGTCAGCCCCACCCAGTCGTACAGGGGACGGTGATCTTCAAATTCCAGCGTGCACAGAGAATGCGTAACTCCCTGCAGGTAATCGCAGATCGGGTGCGCGTAGTCATACATGGGATAGATACACCATTTATCGCCTGTACGGTGATGCGTCGCGTGCAGGATACGGTAGATAACGGGGTCGCGCAGGTTCACGTTGGGCGAAGCCATATCGATCTTGGCGCGCAGACACTTTTCTCCGTCCTTATACTTTCCCTCTTTCATTTCGGTAAACAGCTTCAGGTTTTCTTCTACCGAACGGTTCCTGTACGGACTTTCCACGCCCGGTTCCGTCAGCGTGCCGCGCGTGTTTTTGATCTCTTCCGCAGAAAGATCGCAGACAAACGCTTTCCCTTCCCGAATCAGGCGCAGCGCAAACTCATAAATAGTATCAAAAAAGTCGGATGCATAGCACTCGCGCGCCCATTCGTAACCGAGCCAACGGATGTCCGCACGGATCGCATCCACAAATTCCGTCTTTTCTTTGGACGGATTGGTATCGTCAAAAAACAAATTGCACTTTCCGCAGTATTTAAGCGCAGTTCCGAAATTCACATACATGCTCTTCGCATGCCCGATATGCAGATACCCGTTCGGTTCGGGAGGAAAACGTGTCTGGATGGAAGTTACCTTTCCGTTTTCCAGATCTTCGTTTATAAATTGCTCGATAAAATTGGTTGCCTCGGGAATGTTCTTGTTCGTTTCTTCCATATTAAACTCCAAAATTGCTTTAAAAACGCAATACGTACTTCACTTTTTTATACAAAATCCATGATTGCCCGCTCCTGGCGCGCAATCATTTCTATCTGCTGCAATTTTTGCCGCAGGGATCTGATGATTCGGCGCTTTCTGACTGTTACGACAGTCCCACCGTTTCGCCGCTTTCGTCTATGTCGATATGCTCTGCCGCAGGATGTTTGCCAAGCCCGGGCATCAGCATGATGTTGCCTGCCACCGCAACCACAAATTCCGCACCGCCTTTGACGATAATATCACGCACATGCACTTTGAATCCCGTCGGACGCGCCAATAATTTTGCGTCATCGGACAGAGAATATTGTGTTTTTGCTATGATCACAGGCATTTTACCGTAACCGCGTTTCTCAGCGTCTGCGATCTTCTCTTCCGCGATTTCCGAAAAAGTGACGCCGTCTCCGCCGTAAACGTTTTTCACGATGTCTTCGATTTTCTTGCGGATCGGATCGTTCAGATCATAGGAATAATTCAATTCGCTCTTTTGCTCTGCCGCGGCACACACTTCTTTTGCCAGTTCTTCGCCGCCCTCGCCGCCTTTGAGGAATACATCCGTAAACACCGCTTTCGCGCCTGCCTTTTCCACGCCTTGCATGACCGCTTCGATCTCCGCAGGCGTATCCGTTGCAAAGCGGTTCATCGCCACTACGACAGGTTTTTGATATACCGTGCGCATGTTTTCGATATGCTTGAACAAATTCGGCATGCCTTTTTCCAGCGCCGCAAGATCTTCTTTCGAAAGATCTGCCTTGTCTGCGCCGCCGTGCAATTTCAGCGCTTTCACCGTCGCCACGATCACGACGCAATCGGGTTGGATCCCCGCAACGCGGCATTTTGTATCCAAAAATTTTTCCGCGCCCAGATCCGCGCCGAATCCTGCTTCCGTAACGACCCAGTCCGCCAAAGAAAGCGCAGTATACGTTGCCAGAATACTGTTACAGCCGTGCGCAATGTTCGCAAACGGCCCTCCGTGCACGATCGCAGGCGTACCCTCCAACGTCTGCACGAGGTTGGGCTTGATCGCATCTTTCAACAGCACCGCCATCGAGCCTTCCGCTTTCAGATCACGCGCATATACATATTCGCCTTTGCGGTTTTCCCCGACAATAATGTTCCCGATACGGCGTTTCAGATCCTTGAGCGACGTCGCAAGGCAAAGGATCGCCATGATCTCGGATGCCGCCGTGATCTCAAAATGCTCTTCGCGCTCCACGCCCTCGCCTTTCTGGCCGACCGTGATATTACGCAATGCACGGTCATTCATATCCAGACAGCGTCTGAAATAGATTTTTTCGGGATCGATATCCAGTTCGTTCCCGCGGAAAATATGGTTGTCCAGCATCGCGCACAGCAGATTGTTCGCCGCCGTGATGGCATGCAGATCGCCCGTAAAATGCAGATTGATCTCCTCCATCGGCACCACCTGCGCATATCCGCCGCCTGCCGCGCCGCCCTTGATCCCGAACACGGGTCCGAGCGACGGTTCACGAAGCGCCAGGCAGACTTTCTTCCCGAGACGCGCCATCCCGTCGGCAAGCCCGATGGAAACCGTCGTCTTGCCTTCGCCCGACGCCGTCGGATTGATCGCCGTAACCAAAATCAGCTTTCCTTTCCGCTTGGAAAAATCGACGGAAAGCTTCGCCTTGTACTTCCCGTAACGCTCCATACTGTCTTCGTCTACGCCCAATTTCGCCGCAATTTCTCCGATATCGCGCATTTTACAGCGCTTTGCAATCTCAATGTCGCTCAACATCCCGTTTTCCTCCAATTTTTCTGCGCCTTTTCTCTCTCTGTTAATCTGCGCCCGCCATTTTTGCGATTGATCATAAACAAAACCATAAAAGTTTTTTCGTGATTCCGTTGATCAGTGTCCGCAATCGTGCGGAAGACGCAGCGTTTCATATCCTGCCACATAATATCCGTCCTGCAGTTCAAACCCGAATCGCAAAAGATCTGTGTCCCAGATATCCCGCGTTCTGACCGACTTCACAAAATCATTCATGCATTTATTGACCAGCGTACGCAGCATCAGTTCTTTTTGCGTACAAGCCGCATCGCAGACGAGTTCCCCGTCCTTCATACCGCCGCCATACACTCCCTGCCCGTCCGACAGCTCATAATAAAACGCATAACCTTCTCTTTTTTTGCATAATACGGATAACATAAGCACATTATAACACAAATTCTTACGAAACGCAAAAAAACTTGTGCTCACAGACCAAATTGTGGTATAATTTTTTTACATTGGCTTGCCAGCCTGTCACAAACAAGGACAAACCGGCAAAATACAACGATCGGAGAACATACTCTATGGATGCAGCCATCTTACAGGCTCTCGAAAAAATTCGCTGTCCGTTCCTGGACGTATTCTTTTCTGTCTTTACTGCACTCGGCGAAGAATTTGTCATCGCGGCGATCATCGCCGTCGTTTATATCTGCTTTTCCAAGCGCATCGGAGAACAAGCTCTCGTTACGGTCATGACCGCCAGCTGCGTTACCACCGGCATCAAAAGCGCCGTGCGCAGACTTCGCCCATTCGTCGCCGGAACGGTAGATAAAGTAAATGTAGACAATATCGTTGTGTCTACCGCCGACCTCGATCCCGACATGAGTTTTCCCAGCGGCCACGCCACCGCGACGAGCAGCTTTTTCACTACGCTTGCCATCCGCATCCGCAAACCGCTTGTCATCGTTCTGAGCGCCCTGTTCGTGCTTTTGGTCATGCTCTCGCGCCTGTACCTCGGAGTGCACTATCCGACCGACGTACTCACAGGTCTTGCCATAGGCGTTGCCTGCGCTTTCTTATGGAATCTCGTCTATGCGAAATGGTACAATGCGCGCCTTTATATTTATCTTGCCATCGCCGTTCTGACCATTCCTCTTCTGTTTATTGAACGCACGGCCACGCATTCCATGTTCCAGATCTCCGCGATCACCCTTGCGACTGCCGCAGGACTTCTGATCGAAGATAAATTTATTCGTTTCGAAGATACGAAGAGCTGGCTGCACAGATTGTTCCGTCTGATCGTCATCGGAGTTGTTGCACTGATCCCGTTTGTTCCGATGCAGTTTCTTCTGCCTGACAATAACTGGTTCGATTTTCTGAAATATTTCGTGACCCTTTTCCTTGCAATGACGGCGGCTCCCTACCTGTTTGTAAAGCTAAAAATATAAATAGTATGCGAATGCGCATGCAATCCGTTGACTTTACTTTGCAAAACAAGTAAAATAATAAAGAAATTTTTGGTATTGAGGTACATCATGACAGATAAACACGCAGTAACGATGGATAAGATCGTAAACCTTTGCAAAACACGCGGGATCATTTTCCCCGGCAGCGAAATTTACGGCGGCATGGGAAACACCTGGGATTACGGCCCCGTAGGCGTGGAAATCAAAAACAACATCAAACGCGCATGGTGGAAAAAATTTGTACAGGAAAGCGATAACTCCTTCGGTGTGGATGCGGCGATCCTGATGAATTCGCGCGTATGGGAAGCCAGCGGTCATACCGCTTCCTTTACCGACCCGAAAATGGACTGCAAAGAATGCAAGGCGCGTTTCCGTGCCGACAATCTGATCGAAGCACATTCCAAAGGGCAGGTCAATCCCGACACCATGACCAACGAGGAAATGGAAGCCTACATCGCCGAACACAAAGTCGCCTGCCCGAACTGCGGCAAGCATAACTGGACGCCTATCCGCACATTCAACCTTATGTTCGAAACCTCCCGCGGCGTGACCGACGAGAGCCAGAATAAAATTTATCTGCGTCCCGAAACGGCGCAGGGTGAATTCGTAAACTTTCTGAACGTTCAGCGCACCACGCGCGCAAAAGTGCCTTTCGGCATCGCGCAGATCGGTAAAGCGTTCCGCAACGAGATCACCCCCGGGAACTTTATCTTCCGTACCATCGAATTCGAACAAATGGAACACCAGTGGTTCTGCAAAGAAGGCACAGACCTGCAATATTACGAAGAATATAAACAGAAAGCCAAAAACTTCCTGCTCGGTCTCGGATTCAAGGAAGAACACCTGCGTTTCAAGGATCACGATAAACTTGCGCATTACGCAAAATCTGCCTGCGATATTCAGTACCTCTTCCCGATCGGCTGGTCGGAACTCAACGGAATCCACGACCGCACCGACTACGACCTTTCCCGCCATCAGGAATACTCGGGCAAGAACATGAATTACCTTGACCCCGTGACCAATGAAAAGTACATCCCCTATGTCGTGGAATACTCAATCGGCGCAGACAGGCTCATGTTGGCAGTCCTTTGCGAAGCGTACGAGGAAGAAGAACTGGAAGGCGGCGATGTCCGTACCGTCATGCACTTCCATCCTGCACTCGCGGCTTACAAAGCAGCCGTGTTGCCTTTGCAGAAAAATCTTTCGGAAAAGGCGCGCGAAGTTTATAAGAAACTCGCGAAAAAATTCATGGTCACTTACGACGAGGCAGGCTCGATCGGAAAACGCTACCGCCGTCAGGACGAGATCGGAACGCCGTTCTGTATCACCATCGACTTCGATACGCTGGAAAATAATTCCGTCACCATCCGCGACCGCGATACCATGGCGCAGATCCGTCTCGACATCGACGAGATCGCTCCCTATATCGAAAAAGCGCTGGAACACTGATTTTATAAAAATTAACGCCGCGAAAACGTTTCCGTTTTCGCGGCATTTTTTTTGGAATGTTTCCCCTTATTGTCATAACTCTGCGACCACGCCTTTCCGAAGATGTTATTGCCCTCAAGGATCAGACGGTTCAACACGTAATTGTACCATACTACTTTCTCGCCGTTTTCGTCAATGCGCATCACAGGATTACTCCCTCAATAGGCGTAGAGGTTGAGGCCGTTGATCGTTTCGGAATCGAGATAGGAAATATTGTATATGGTTATCCGGACGTCAAGGTCGTAATAGAAAGCCCTGTAAAGCCACAAGCCCGTTTCGATATTTTTTTCAATCGATTTATTTATAATAAGTATAACATATAATCTGTCGTCAATATTTTATAAAATCCAGGCGGGCGTCATGCTCCGATCACGTG
>CATYEP010000050.1 GCA_958405585.1 uncultured Eubacteriales bacterium | reverse complement strand
GTAACGCTTTCGCGCGCCTTTATTGAACGGAAAGAAATTTAATTTTGAGGCAAAATTATTTTTGTTTCTTAGGTACGTAATACAATTTTATGGACAAAAACAGGAAATCGGAGGGGAATGGATTGAATAAAATATCGGTGCTTGGCTGTGGAAGATGGGGCTCGTTTATTGCATGGTATCTTGCGACGAAAAAAGGAAAAGAAGTCTGGTCTTGGGGGCCGGAAGGCGATTATTCGTACGAAGTCCTGAAAAATACCGGCAAGAACGAATATGTTACCTTGGATAAGAGCATTGTTCTGACGTGTGATCTTGCGAAAGCGGTGGCGCGCGCGGAGATCATCATCATTTCGATCAGTTCGCAAGGACTGCGCGGTTTTATCGAGAAAATCAAGGCTTGCGGCGACGTTTCCGAGAAATATTTTGTGCTCTGCATGAAGGGGATCGAAGTGGAAACGGGCGAACGTCTTTCGCAGATCCTGATCGATGCGGGCATAGCGAAAGAGCGGATCGCGGTCTGGGTGGGGCCCGGACATATCCAGGATTTCACGGCCGGTATTCCGAATTGCATGGTGATCGACAGCTACAACGTGGAGCTGAAAAAGATGCTCGCGGACGATTTCAAGAGCGATCTGATCCGTTTTTATTACGGGAACGACATTATTGGTACTGAAATTGGTGCGGCGGCAAAGAACGTAATGGGTATTGCGGCGGGCGTGCTGGACGGCGGCGGCATATCTACGCTGAAAGGCCCTTTGATGTCGCGCGGGGCAAGAGAAGTCGCAAGGCTGATCAAGGCTCTCGGCGGCAACGAGCTTTCCGCGTACGGTCTGGCACATTTAGGCGATTATGAAACGACGCTCTTTTCTCACCATTCGCACAACCGCATGTACGGGGAAATGCTCGTGAAAGGGCAGAAATTCGAAAAACTTGCCGAAGGTGTTATGACGGCGGCGGCAATGAAAAAGCTGGGAGAAAAACTTGGTGTAGATCTTCCGATCACGGACGCAGTTTACGATATCTGCTTTACCGATTCTCCGCTGAATAACAAAGACGGCAAAAATCTTTGCATGGATATTATATTGAAATTGTTCTCCCGCGATACGAAATTTGAATTTTGAGAGAAAAATTTCGTTGAAAAATGAGGGGAAAATTATGAAAAAGGGAATACTTTGTATGCTGTTTGCGGTGCTTGCTCTGTTTGCGCTTGCCGGCTGTGCGAGGGACGGAAATTTGGCTTCCGGGAACACGAAAAAAGCGGAGGTTGCGCTGAACAAGAAATATGTATTTCAAGAAGACATAGCTTTGGAGGAAGGCGAGCAAACCTATTTCGTATTCACCGACAGTGATGAGGGATATTTTCACTATTATTACTACTATTACAGTGATTATCAGGGGACAGAAGAAATCACCGAGTATACTGTTTATTTTAAATATTATATTGTGGATGATATGCTGACCTGCTTCTTTGATTCTGTTGAATACGGGGAAAAACATACGGAAGAGAAGGATCAGGTGAAGACTTATTGGAAAGATACGTTGGCGGCAAATAAGAATTATTTGATGAACATGGGCGGAAATTACTATGTCAACGTGGATTTTCTGGAAAACGAGATCCCGAACTACGGAAAATAAGACAGAAGATGCGCGCCGAAATTTTTCGGCGCGCATGCTTATTATAGCGGAACGGTGAATTTGGAAGGATCGGCGGGGAACGAAATTTGCTCGGTTTGAATAAAATAAAAAAGCGTCTGCGTCTTCCTGCATTCGGCAGGAAAACGCAGACGCCCTTAAAATACTTTATAAAAAACTTCTGATAAAAATTTCAGTAAATGCTTCAGTAATACTTCAGCGGTTTTCATTTTCCGTTTTCTGGATCAGTCGGAAGCATTCCCCCAGATGATAGGAGAGTGCATCCAGTTCGTCTTCATTCAAACCGCTGAATTTTTCACGGAATATGTCCATTGCCTGTTTTGCATAATACATTGCCAATTTTTCACCGTCGGGTAAGAGAGAAACGTTGACTTGTCTGCGGTTTTTTTCGTCAGTTTCGCGCAGCAATGCCCCGCGGTTTTCCAGATCGTTTACAATGCGGGTCATCTGCTGGTTGGAAACTCCCAGCCGATCGGCAAGTTCGCTCATGCTGATTTTTTTCATTTTTTTCAGGATCAGCAGACAAAAAATAGCGTGCCGAGGTAGCTTTTCATCATGTTTATGCGGCGGAGCGATATAATCTCGCCGAAGTTGCGGCATGGCAGAATAAATAAGCCGCGCCATTTTTTCGATTTTTTCTTCTTTCAACGTTCCGCCTCCTTTTTTTAAATTATAAACTCTTGAAGAGATGTTGTCAATCATTTTACATACTTTTCACAAATGTTAAATATAAATATATGTGAAATATTTGACAGAAGAAAGGCAAGCGTGCTATAATTTGCAACAAGTAAACAAGGGAATTTCAAAGAGGTATTCATGCTTAGAATTTTTAAGACTTTGAAATGGAAGGAATGGATCTACGCACTGTTTGGTGTAGGATTCATAGTATTGCAGGTCTGGCTGGATCTGACGATGCCCGATTACATGGAAGAGATCACGAAACTTGCGGTATCGGGAGCGGCGTCAGGCGGGGAGATCTGGAAGAACGGAGCTTTGATGCTGGGGTGTGCGCTGGGAAGTGCGATCAGTTCGATGCTGGTCGGATATTTTGCGGCGAGGATCGCTGCGACGGTATCTTTCCGTTTGCGCAGTCAGGTATTTGACCGCGTGGAGAGCTTTTCGATGGAAGAGATCAATTGTTTTTCCACTGCCTCACTCATCACGCGCACGACGAACGACATCCAGCAGGTGCAGATGGTGATTTCCATGGGATTGCAGATCATGGTCAAGGCGCCGATTTTGGCGGTGTGGGCGGTCTGCAAGATCCTTACGCGCAACTGGCAGTGGTCTGTTTCGACGGCGGTCGCGGTCGGCATTATGGTGATCATGCTTCTGTTTATTTTCCTGGCGGTGTTTCCGAAATTCCGTCTGGTTCAGAAACTGACAGACAATCTGAACGGAGTCACGCGCGAGAATCTTACGGGCGTGCGCGTCGTGCGGGCGTACAATGCGGAAGAGTATCAGCAGAAAAAGTTTGAAAAAGCGAATACCGATCTGACAAAAACGCAACTGTTCACTTCGCGTGCAATGGCGATCATGATGCCGATGATGACGATGATCATGAGCGGGCTTACGCTTGCGATCTATTGGGTGGGGGCGTATTTGATCGACGATCTGCCTACGGGTGCGGAACGCTATGAGATGTTTGCGCAGATGTCGGCTTTTTCGGGGTATGCAATGCAGGTCGTTATGGCATTCATGATGCTGGCGATGATCTTTATCATTCTGCCGCGTGCGATGGTATCGGTACGTCGTATCGGTGAGGTGCTGGACGCAACATCGAACATTGTGGACGGTACGCTTTCGGCAGCGCCGGAAGGTTCGCCCGTCGGAACGGTGGAGTTTCGGAACGTTTCTTTCAAGTATCCCGACGCATCGGAGTATGTCCTGCAGGATTTGAATTTCAAGGCGGAAAAAGGGCAGACCGTAGCGTTTATCGGATCGACGGGCAGCGGAAAATCCACGGCGATCAATCTTGTGCCGCGTTTTTACGATGCGACGGAAGGCGAGATCCTGGTAGACGGCGTGAATGTAAAAGACTATACTTTGCGTGCTTTGCACGACAAGATCGGATATGTGCCGCAGCGCGCTGTCCTGTTTTCGGGTACGGTGGAGAGCAATGTGGCATACGGAGCGAAAGACGGCATGGAATTTACGGAAGACGGGGTAAAGGATGCCGTGCGGATCGCGCAGGGACAAGAATTTGTGGAAAAGATGGAAGGCGGTTATCAGGCGCACATTGCGCAGGGCGGCACGAACGTTTCGGGCGGACAGAAACAGCGTCTTGCGATCGCACGCGCGGTTTGCCGCAAACCTGAGATTTTCATTTTTGATGATTCTTTCTCGGCGCTCGACTATAAGACAGACCGCTTGCTGCGTACGGCGCTGAAACGGGAAACGGGCGATGCGACGTCGCTGATCGTGGCACAGCGGATCGGGACGATCCGCGATGCCGATCTGATCATTGTACTGGATGAAGGCAAAGTGGTCGGGCAGGGTACGCATGAGGAACTCATGAAAAATTGTGACGTATACCGCGAAATCGCATATTCGCAGCTCTCTAAAGAAGAGCTGGAAGGAAACGGGGAGGTGAACGAAAATGCCGGAAACTAACAATGCACCCCGTCGTCACGGGCCGATGGGCGGACACGGCCCCGGCCCTCGCGTAGCGGAAAAACCGAAAAACTTCAAGAAAGCGATGGGGAAACTCATTTCTTTCATACGCCCGTATGTGGCGGCAATCGTCATCGCTTTGCTGTTTGCTGTGGCAGGGGTTGTGCTGAACCTGATCGGGCCGAATGTTCTGAGCGATCTGACCGATGCGATCCAGGCGGCGTTTTTGCAGAACGGAGTTCTCGGAACCTTTGAAATGGATATGGAACGGGTTCTGATGCTCTGTATCTTTCTGGTCGTGTTGTATGGGGCGGGCTTGCTTTGTTCGTACATTCAGGGACTGATCATGGCGACGGTCACGCAGAAAAATTCAAGGAATCTGCGTACAGCCATATCCGAAAAAATCAATCTCATCCCTCTGAGCTATTTCGATACGCACAGCATCGGCGACGTGCTTTCGCGTGTTACCAACGACGTAGATATGATCGGACAGACTCTGAACCAGTCCGTCGTAACGTTGGTAACGGCCGTAGTCATGCTTTTTGGGAGCGTGATCATGATGTTTGTCACAAACTGGATCATGGCGTTCACGGCGATTGCGGCGAGCCTGATCGGCTTTGTGTTCATGTTCCTGATCATGAGCAAATCGCAGAAATATTTTGCGCGCCAGCAACGGTATCTCGGTGAGATCAACGGGCATATTGAAGAATCCTACTCGGGACACAATGTCATCAAGGCGTATAATGCGGAAAATGCCGTAAAGGATGTTTTTGACGACATCAACTATAAATTGTATCAAAGCGCATGGAAATCGCAGTTCTTTTCGGGATTGATGATGCCGCTCATGACCTTTGTCGGAAACCTCGGCTATGTAGCGGTCTGCGTTGTGGGGGCGGTGCTGGTTGCAAACGGTAATATTGAATTCGGTACGGTCATCGCATTCACACTGTATGTGCGCCTGTTCACTTCGCCGCTTTCGCAGTTGGCGCAGGCATTCACGAGCATGCAGACGGCTGCGGCGGCGAGCGAGCGTGTATTCGAATTCCTGGAAGAAAAAGAACTTTCGGATGAGAGCGGCAAAACTACCGTTCTGTCCCCTTCGAAAGTGCGCGGCGATGTCTCTTTTGAACACGTTCATTTCGGGTATGACCCCGGTAAGATCATCATCAATGATTTTTCGGCGGAGGCGAAAGCAGGGCAGAAAATCGCGATCGTCGGGCCGACGGGCGCGGGTAAAACGACGATGGTCAATTTGCTCATGCGTTTTTATGAGATCAACAGCGGAAGCATTAAGATCGACGGGATCCCGACGAGCGATCTGACGCGCGAGAATGTGCATGATCTGTTCTGCATGGTATTGCAGGATACTTGGCTGTTTGACGGCACGATCAAAGAAAATGTGGTTTACAGCAAGGAAAACGTATCCGATGAGGATGTTGTGCGCGCATGCAAAGCGGTCGGGTTGCACCATTTTATCATGACGTTGCCCAAAGGTTATGATACGGTGCTCGACGATAAGGCAAATTTGTCCGCAGGACAGAAACAGCTTGTCACCATCGCGCGCGCAATGATCGAAAATGCACCCATGCTGATTCTGGATGAAGCGACGAGCTCTGTGGATACGCGTACCGAAGAACTCATACAGAAGGCGATGGATAAACTGACGGTGGGGCGTACGTCTTTCATCATTGCACACAGGCTTTCGACCATTCGCAATGCGGATCTGATCCTGGTCATGAAAGACGGCGATATCATCGAAAAGGGCAACCATGAACAGCTGCTCGCAAAAAAAGGTTTTTACGCCGATCTTTACAATTCACAGTTCGAAAGCGCTTAAAACAGATTTAAAAACGGATCGTAATGCAAAAAGCGCCCGTCTGCACAAATATTTGTGCAGACGGGCGCTTTCATTGTCGAGAATATAATTTGGGAGATGATTTTTTGACACCCTGAGCGGTGCGCCGAAATCAATAATTTCGGAAATTATTTGTATGCAAAAAGGTTGCCTGAACGATCAAAAACAGGATTTTTGCTGCAAATATGAATGCACGTTATCTGTTTTTTGCGAAAGCGCGGAGGCGTTTTTCCGTAATTCGGATATCAAAAAATATGTACCGATCAAAAAGTTATCGGATGGTTTTTCCCATTTCATAGGCTTGCTGCATGGCAGGGGTGTGGCGTACTTCGCCTTTTTTCCAGACGCCTGTTCCGTAAATACAACCGCATTCTTCGGGATCTTCCAGACAGTCGGTGAAGCCGCGCAGAGTGTCGAACGTGCGCTCCATATTTTCTTCGGATTCGTCCGCCATGGTGGCAATAAAGTAGAATTTTTTGCCTTTCATTTCTTCATAACGAGTACTGCAACGGTCAATGAGCGCTTTTAACTGGGCGCAGGGTGCATAAAAATAGACGGGTGTGGCAAACACGATGACGTCCGCTTTGACCATTTTTTCAATGATTTTGGGGGCGTCATCCTTTTGCGGACAGGGCTTTCTCAGCTCCGAACAGGTGCCGCACCCCGTGCACATCCCGATTTTCTTTTGGCGAAGCCGTACTATCTCCGTCAGATTCCCGCTTTCCGCTGCTCCGCGCGCAAATTCGTCGCTTAAAATTTCACTGTTGCCGCCCGCACGCGGCGTAGATGAAATGATCAGTACCTTTTTATCCATGATGCTTTCCTTCCTTTGTCTGCGTTTTTTTGTTTGATTGTATTATAAATCCTGGAGTCGGCTCCAAGTCAAGTCTTTTTTTAAAATTTCTGTCATCGGAAAGGAAAATTTTGACGGTACAAAATTATCCAAAACGCGGAGTCGATCGGGATGCGGATAAGGTTTGGAACGAGCGGGAAAACCGCCGGCAGTACAACACAACCTGCGAAAGGAAGAAACCTAATCGGATGATTATAAAAAGAGTTTAAAAACAGGAAAAAACAATAAGTTCGGGCATATATATAGAAGATATGAATGTATATTTTAAAAAAACGGCACATACAGTAAAATTATCGTTTACGCTGGTAGGGACGATCGTCGGAGCGGGTTTTTTATCGGGGGCGGAGCTTGTCCGTTTTTTTCCTTCGGAAGGATATTTGTCCTATGCGATAATATCCGCACTTTTGTATGCGGGATGTTTTTATCTGCTGTATCGGTGCGGGAAAAAATTCGGCGGATTTGCGGGCACGGTCAATGCATTGTTCGGCAAAGGCGCGCAGATCATCCGCAGTGTTATGCTGATCAGCTCTCTCGTCATGTGTGCGAGCATGTTTGCGGGACTGAATGCTGCGGCGGAGGAGGGGTTGGGTTGGAAGAGTACCTTTCCTCTGGCGGCACTGACGGCGTTGCCGCTTTTGTATTTTTTATCGGGTAAAGGCGTGAAAGGTTTGTTTTGGGTAAACCTTGCTCTGGTGCCGTTTATTCTTGTTTTTGTGGTATCGTATGCCGGAATTTCGTACGAACCCGGCTTGATCGGTGATCCTTTGCTGGCGTTTTCTTGTCTGTTTTCGATCCTCGTTTACGTGGCGATGAATTGTTTTCTGGCGGCGCCGCTGATCTGCGACGCGGGAGCGGAAGGAGAAAACGGCGGGGGCGGCTGTATTACGGCCGCCGCTCTGATCGGATTCTGTACGGCAGTTCTGCTTTCCAACATTGCGGAGGCAGGTGAGGCGGCGCAGAATGCGCAGATGCCTTTTTTGTATGCTCTGGGCGGGGAAAAGATCAGGGTGATTTTTTCGCTCGTCTGTATTTGCGGGATCTTGACAACGCTTTTTTCTTCCTGGTATCCTCTGCATACCGCAATGCAGGAAAAGCGGCGCGCCAAAGTCTGGCGCGCCGCCCTGCTCGCAGTTGCGTTCGTTCTGTCGCTGTTCGGATTGAAACCGATTATCCGGTTTGTATATCCGCTTGTCGGCGCGGCAGGCGCAATTTTCCTTGCGGTGTGCGCCGTGCGAAGCCGTTTACTTTTTAACGAGCCATTTTTCGGCAAGCGCGACCAGCGCGTACATGCCTGCGGCAAGCACGCACAGGATCGCCGTTGCCGCCATCACGAGATCTAAGCGGAATACCTGGCCGCCGTAAACGATCAGATAGCCGAGCCCCGCTTTGGATACGATGTATTCTCCCATGATCGAGCCGATCCATGCCATGCCGACACAGATCTTCAGCATTCCGATAAACTGCGGAATGGCGGAAGGTATGACAAGTTTGACCAGGATCTGAAATTTTGTCGCGCCCATGGATTCGAGAAGTAAGATCTTGTTTTTGTCTGTCGCTAAAAATCCGCCGAGCATGTTCATGACGGCGACGATGATCCCGACCAGAACGGTCATGAATACGATGGCGGAAGATCCCGTTCCGAACCAGATGATAATGACAGGCCCGAGTGCGATCTTCGGCAGAGAATTGAGTACGACGATATACGGTTCCAGCACCCGCCGCGCGCCTTCGCTCCACCATAGGAGCAGGGCGATGCTCGTGCCGAGAACAACGGCGATGGCAAAGCCTGCGAGCGTTTCCCAAAGCGTCGTGCCGATGTGGTAGAAGAGTGAGCCGTCAGAGGCGAGACTCACGATCATGTTCCAGATACGGGAAGGGGAGCTGATGATAAACGGGTCGACCAGCTGTAATGCGGCGATCAGTTCCCAGACTCCGAGAATGAGGATGAGAAGCCCTGCGCGCCAGATCTGTATCAGCAGATTGTTTCGGCGCATTTTTTTTAAGTACAGCGCATGTTCGGGTGAACATATGCGCACGGTATCCGATGATTTTTTCATGCGTTCAACTCCTTCCAGAGCAGTTCAAACCATTTTGAAAACTGCGGCGATTCGCGGCGCTTGAGCGGCACGGCATTCCCGAACAGAAGCTCGTGCGCGGCGACCACCTTCGCGGGGCGCGCGCTCAGCACAAAAATGCGGTCGGCAACCGAAATGGCTTCCGAAATGTCATGCGTAACCAGAATGGCAGTCTTTTTTTCGCTGCGGATGATGTTGTACACGTCATCGCATACGGAAAGCCGCGTCTGGTAATCGAGCGCGGAAAACGGTTCGTCGAGCAGCAGAATGTCCGGCTGTGCCGCCAGCGTGCGGATGAGCGCCGCACGCTGGCGCATTCCGCCCGAAAGCTGGTCGGGCATATGCTTTAAAAATCCGCCCAGTCCGTATTTTTCCGCAAGCGCCAATGCGCGCTTGCGGTTTTCGGGCGTGTTGATCTTTTTGATCTCCAGGGGCAGAAATATGTTCTGCTCCACCGTCCGCCACGGGAAAAGTTCGTCTTTTTGCAGCATATATCCGAAACAAGCCATGCCGCGCCGTACTTTTTCGCCGCGTACGCGCACGCTTCCTTCCGACGGCGGCAACAGCCCCGCCGCAAGGGACAGTACGGTCGTCTTTCCGCAACCCGAAGGCCCGATCACTGCAATAAATTCGCCTTCGTTCACACTGAAACTCATGCCGTCTGCGGCAAGCGTTTCGCCTGTCTTCGTATGATAGATCATGCGCACACTGTCAAATTCAAGAATAGGGTTGCCCTGTTGTTTCATTGGTGTTTCCTCTCCGTTTGTTCAAAACTTCTGCCCGCAGTGCAGACGAAATGTCCTGCACTGCGGGTGCTTTTACTCGTTCAGCTGTGCGTAGACCCTGGAAGAATAGGATGTATCGACCAGTTCGGAAAGCGTTACCCGCTTTTCCAGTTCTCCGGCATTGTCGATGATGTCCTGCAGACGGTTGAATGCGTCTTCGGTCATGGTCATGTCTTCCTGCCAGGAATCGATTGCTTTGTAGCTGTTCAGCGACGTTTCGATGGAAGAAACTTCCGTTCCGTCAAAATAGGATTTCAAAAGCTCTGCCGCCGTCGCGCTGTCCGTATCGTTGATGTAGGCGATCCCTTTCATCACCGCACGTAAAAAACCTTCGATCACGCTTTCGTTTTTGGAAATATAATTTTCCCGCGCGATAAAGCAGGTGTAGGGCACTTCGCCCGATGCTTCGCCCACGGACGCCACAATATAACCCTTGCCCGCTTTTTCGTATTCGGACGCTACCGGTTCAAACATCGTGCAGTAATCGGCGGTACCTCCTTCGAAGGCGGCGGTCATGTTATTGAAGTTCACGTCATAGTTCATATGCACGTTCACCCCGTCGGTCAGTCCGTTTGCATTGAGAATGTACTCAAAGGTCATGGCCGGCACTCCGCCTTTGCGGCCTGCCAGGATCTCTTTGCCCGCAAGGCTCGTCGCCCAGTCGAATGTATCCGCTTCGTCAACGCGCGAAACGAGGAACGATCCGTCACGTTTGGTCAGTTGACCGAATACCGTCGGTACGTTGTTGGAGCCTCCGATCAGTACGTACAGCGCCGCTTCCGGCCCGCAGAATCCGATGTCAGCACTGCCCGAAAGCACCGCCGCCATCACGTTGTCCGCTCCGCCGCCGTTAGAAAGATCGATTTCTATGTTTTCATCTTCAAAATAGCCGAGCGCTTCCGCCGCATACAGCGGTGCGTAAAACACGGAATGTGTCACTTCGCTCAACCGTATTTTTGTCGCGCCCGTATTGCTCTGGCAGGCAGAGAAAGGCAGCACTGCAAACAGGGCGCATAGAATTGCCGTAAGTATCTTTTTCATGTATAACCTCTCCAAATATTAAAGTCTGATATTTTATTGTATGCAGAAGCCTTTCTTTTTGTTTGAGCTTCCCGTGTTTTGGTGCGCTTTGCTTTTCGGATAAGTTTTTTATGCGAACAGCGCTTTGCCGAAGAAAAAAGTATAATTTCTGTGTTTTTGCCCGCGTTTTTTTGAAGAAAAATGTTTTCGAAGGCTGCTTGGATGGAAAGGAGCAAAACGTAGAAAAAGCGAAACGGAAAGCGACGGATTTTTTTAGGGAAATCCAAAATAGATTGACAATCATCGCATGATTTATTATAATGATTCACATACACTAAAATGGGGAAAAGGCGCGGAAGGCGCGATAGAAATTTTTTTTGCCGCGGGGTGAGACGGCAAAAAGGGGAAGGTTGCTTATGGAAATGCAAAAGACGTACAATCCGAAAGATTTCGAGGACAGGCTGTATGCGGAATGGATGGAGAAGAACTATTTCCGCGCGGAAGTAGATCCTTCCAAAATTCCGTTCACGATTGTGATTCCGCCCCCCAATATTACGGGACAGCTGCATTTGGGACATGCTCTCGACAACACGATCATCGACGCTTTGATCCGTTTCAAGCGTATGCAGGGGTATTCGGCACTGTATCTGCCCGGGTGTG
>CATYEP010000049.1 GCA_958405585.1 uncultured Eubacteriales bacterium | reverse complement strand
ATCATTGCCACCGACGGCAATACCATCAAGAAAGTGATCGCGTCGCAGATCGATCCGATGGCGCGTTATCGCAAGGGCGTGAAGATCGTCGATCTCGGCGGAAAACGTAAAGTTGTTTATTCCGACTATGTGACAAATCCTTATAAATTTGCAGTCCTTATGGACGATGATACTCTCTTCCAGGCGGATACCGAAGAGAACATTACCATTGAAGACCGTACAACAAAGGGTAAAAATATCAAGTATAAAAAGAATTGCAAAGCGGTTGCTTTCTGGTCGATGAAGTATCTTTCCGACGATTGATAGGACAGAATACAGGCAATTGTTTTTTAGTGGGGTGAAGTAATGCATTCCATTGATTGGTGTATCTGAACCATAGATATTCTTTTGTGCTGAAGAACGCTTTCGGTTTAATTAAATTATTTAACGTAAATAAGCGGCCGCCTCACTGCATTTTGCAGTGAGGCGGCTTTGTTTGTGTTTGTTAAAGAATTTTTGAAAAGTGTTTAACCGAGATAATATTGGACGACAAAATTTTTATCAATATGAAACGGCAAGAAAACGGAGCCTGCTGTTGTTTGCAGCTCTACTACAATTGTGGGGGTCAGATTTTTTAGGGCTTTAACGGAATAAGAGATCGCAAAATATCCTTTTTTTCCATTGCCAAACGATGGGCCGATTTTTAAGTTTTCATCATATTTTTTTATGGGACAAGAATTTTCAAAACGTAGATTACCGTATGAATCTTCTTGGCCTATGGAAAGTGATAATTCAAGATTATCTGTATTCAGATAGCTATAACCGGTTATTGTCAAGTCTTTGTATATTTCATAACAGATCTCTTCGTAATAACCGTTTTCCCAATCCAGATTGCCGCTTACGTTGCCTAAGTAACGAATAAGTTCGGGATCCGTATTTTCATATATCTGTATCGATTCTGTTTTGGCGTGGCACTCCTTTGTTTCGGGATCAATCTGTAGAAAAAAGTCAATTCGATCTATTTCTTCGGTGGCCTCGGAAATGGTTATAAAATTAAAGTTTAACTCAAAGAAGTTTAAATAAATTCCGTTTTTATAAGAAGTTTTTAGATAAGATATGTCTGTCTGTGCGTTAATCAGTGTATTGTCGTTTAACCACATATATAGTCCGGTAGCCCAAAAATTTTTTACTTTTTTGTTTGCTGTTACTGAAAAAAGTGTAGTGCCGTTGAACCGAGTTTCTATTTGGTCGATATACTGGGTTTGGCTTTTATTCATAACATAGGAAACATCGCTACAGGATATAGAATTAGGGTCTAAAACAGAGGGGACAGTTTTTTGAGGTATGGTAAGCCCCGTAGCCGATAAGGCGACCATCAAGACAAGCGCTAAAAAAGTAAGACTTTTGAAGCTGTGTAAAACTTTTCCTTGTTTTGATACTAAAAACACCAGCGTCAACTGAAAAAACGAGCTGAACATCAATAACGCATAAAATACATTTAGGCGAAATATATTTTCTCCGGAGAATAGGTTTGTCAAAATACTTCCGATAAATGATAATATGAACAGTGCTGTTATACCGGTAAATTGAATTACGGAAAGTTTCAAGTAGTATTCGTTTGTACCGTTCAAAGTTGCGCGTAAGAAAAGGAAAGAAGTTATAAGTATGTACACTATCAATATCAGCCAAATGATACTTATCGCTATTTCCCATGCTTCGCTGTTACCAGAACTGCCCCAGGGTGGGTAAATAGCTGTTAAAATGGTAAAAGGGGAAAAGTCCTCTGTTTCTAAAATTTTTCTCTCTATTGGACCGCTGATAAGAGTCAAAATGATAATAATCACGTTGATAAAAAGCAGCCAAATGGATAAGTGATTGTGTGTAACCTGATAGATTGCAAGCTTGTACGCTTTGGGATCATTTTCAAACTCAGGGTATGAAGGCGTTTCTTTGTAGCGGTCAGATGAAGCATTTATGGGAATTTTTGTTTTTCCTGTTAATAAATAGTCAATATCCACTTGCAAAGATTCTGCTAAAAGCGGAATGGTTTTTAAGTCTGGAAGGCCGTAATCGTTTTCCCATTTGCTTACTGTTTTGGGTGAAACATATACTTTTTTTGCAAGTTCTGATTGTGTCATATCGTTTTGTTTTCGTAATATTGTAATTCGCTTGCCTATCGTCATTTTCCAACCTCTTTCTTTGATACAGGTATTATATATAATATTTCACCAAACTGCAAGAGCGTTTCAAAAAAAGAGCTGTATTCTTTTCGCATACATGAATAAATCTGTAAAATTATTAACCTGTCCGGAGTTCCGCCGGCTATACGGGTGAAGCTGTTGACCGTTATTAAAACCTTTTCAAAATTTTGAAAAGGTTTTTTATTTTTACAGAAAATCCGCAGCCTTTAATGTCTGTACATCGATAAAAAATATGGAGCGTATTATTTAGCTGTTCAGCATTTTCAATATGATCAGCAGTGGAATAAAAGTGGCAAGAGGAGAATATAGATAGAATAAAAAATCGGCGCATGTGAAAGAATGAGAGTTGGCATAAACGTCAATCTCAGTGCTTTTTCGTCATTGTTTGTCAAATTTTTTATGTGTGCGGATAGTATAATCAGGTGGAGAAATGAAGATCGGTATTGTACATGCGCGGCGTGCGGCTGCGGCGGTTGGGTTTGCGGCGGTGATGCTGGCGTTGGTCTTGTTGGTGCAGGCAACGGGCGCTTATGCGCTCTTTACGGGCGGGACAGTTCGCAAATTCCCCATCTACAGTGTAGAACGGGAGGATAAAAAAGTTGCCATTTCTTTTGATTGCGCTTGGGGTACCGATCATACGGATGCGATCCTGGAGGCACTGGCAAAAGCAAATGTGCGCGCCACATTTTTTATGGTGGAATTCTGGGCGGAAAAGTACCCGGAATACGTCAAAAAAATTGATGAGGCAGGACATGAGATCGGCACACACAGTTCTACGCATTCGTATATGTCAAAATTGTCGGAAGCGGATATCCGCCGCGAATTGCAGACTTCTTCGGAAGCGATCACGGCTGTAACCGGAAAACCGGTAGAGGTTTTCCGCGCGCCTTACGGGGATTATGACGATCTTCTTATCGAAACGGCAAGAGATATGGGGCTTTATACAATTCAGTGGGATGTGGACAGTCTGGACTGGAAAGATCTCTCTGCATCCGAGATTACATTGCGCATAGTGGGAAAGGCAAAGAGCGGCAGTATCATATTGTGTCACAACAACGGTTTACATACAGCCGAAGCTTTGCCCGCCGTACTGGCGACATTGCAGAACAGCGGTTATGAATTTGTTCCTGCAGGGGAACTTATTTACCGCGATCATTTTACCGTTGACGCGAACGGCAGGCAGCACAGCGCGTCCTGAAAAACACCGAAACGCGATAGGATATTCTGGAGGTACTTTTTTTATGAACGGCACAGAGAAGAACAACAAGGTTTTTATCAAAGGCGAAATCGTCAGCGAAGCGACGTTTTCTCATGAAGTGTATGGCGAAGGCTTTTACGAATTGTATGTCAAAGTAATGCGGCTTTCGGGACAGGCAGACATATTGCCCGTGACCGTATCCGAACGTCTGATCTCTGAACAGGATCTGAAGATCGGTTCCACGCTCTGTGCGATGGGGCAGTTCCGTTCTTATAATAAAATCGAAAACGGGAAATCCCGTCTGATGCTGACTGTTTTTGTGCGGGAACCCGTGGATGTGCCGCCTTCCAAAAATCCGAACAGCATTGTGCTCAGCGGTTATATCTGCAAACCGCCCGTATACCGTACAACACCGTTTAACCGTGAGATCGCCGACCTTCTTGTCGCCGTGAACAGGGCTTACAATAAATCTGATTACATTCCCTGTATAGCCTGGGGCAGAAACGCCCGTTTTGTTAAAAATTTGCAGGTAGGGGATAAGATCGCGCTTTCGGGACGCATTCAGAGCCGCGAATATCAAAAGAAAATTTCGGAATATGAAGTAAAAACGATGACTGCTTATGAGGTTTCTATTTCAAAACTGGCCGCATTTGACAGCGCCGATGACTTTGATTTGGATCGGGAATTTTCCATTTATACCGGTGCCGAGCCTGCGTTTACGCATGGGGATTTTGAATAAAATGGTTTGATAAAGGGGGAGAATCCGAGGCGGAGAGCAATCTTGCTCTCCGCCTCGGATTTTTTCGGAAAGTAAATTTATAACGTTTTCTTAAAGTAAACAAAGCCCGTCCGCACAAAATTTTGTGCGGACGGGCTTTTTCAATATCCAAATAAAATGCCGCAGCTATTAATAAGCCGCGGCATTCTTTTTTATATTACATTGAAACAAGATCTGTTTGAAAGTTCAGTCAAAACAGTAAGTTTGCAAAGCCGCTCGGAAACATTTTTCAGAACGGATGTTATTGCAAGGTGGGTTGTTTCCGCAAAATCAGGTAGCAGACAGAAAAGAGCACAACGGCGGAGACAAGCGGAACGATCACAAGTACGGCGATGATGGAGCTGTCTTCTTTTTCAAGGAGAGATTCCTCGATCCAGCCAGTATAGGTATTTCCGTCTGCGTCGACATAAGCGACAAAGATAAGATTGCTTTCGTTTGCTTCGCCGTAAACTTGCAGACGTTCTCTGTTTTGCAGGAGAAGGGTATCCGTGTTTCTGTAAAGAGTGACGGCGGCTCCTTCTATCAGATTGCGGAAGACGAAAGAACCTTCGGCGGTAGCGCCCTCACCGGTCTGGATCAGGTAAGCGGTCGGAACAAAGCCGTACACATCCCCCGATTCCGTTTTTACCAGAATGAACGAATAGGAGCCCGCGTCCAAGACATCCGATCCCGGATTGAGTTCTCCCAATACAAAGACTTGCGTACCTTGTTTTAAATCCGCGATCTTGCCGAGGATTTCAGCCGCACCTTCGCTGTTTGTGCGGAATTTATACATGGCGGGATATTTATAGAGGCCTACGTCGTTGGAAACGGTCGCCATGTAATTTTTGTCTTTTTGCGTATAATACTGCGTACCGAGAGACTCGTAGTCGCTTCCTTTCGGTAACAGATAGATCTCATAGCTACGGTTTGTGATGGGATTTGTATCGTTTTCTTGCAGGTCATGGAACAGAACGACAACTCCGTCATCCGTTTCGGCAAGGAGAGTGCCGATTTTCTCTTCGGAAAAGCGCATGTAATCGCCGCAGGGGAGAACGGAAGAATCTTCCGTAAAAGCAGAAAAATCCAGCCGTATGCCCACACAATTTTTATGCGCACGGATCAGCGTATTGTCGGCTGTGTTTTGATCGGTGCCGTTTACAAATATTTTTTCGTAAGTCTGCTCGGCGGACAAATTGTTAATGGAAGCGATCCCGAAACTTTCTGTCTTTGCGATAAATCCGTCCGAAAGGATATACATTTCGCTGTTTTCAAAACTCAATGCAAAAGATACGGCAGAGGACGCGCCGTTATTGTAAACGAGAGCATTGAGTTCTGTTCCGATCTCAAAGTCTGTTATTTTCTGATCTGCAACGCTGTAACGGAGGATGCTGTCTGCCGTGCAAGCGTAAATATTTCCGACATAATCGCAAAGAATCTTTACGGGCGGTTCGGAGAATGTGCAGATATGTTCTCCCGTAACACCTTTCCCGAATGTGTCCGTCGTATACCGATAAACAGATGCTCCCTGCAATACATACAGGTTTCCGAATATGTCGGCGGTAACGGAGGTGCAGGCGGCGCTCTGCAAATTTACGCCATCTTCCAGGGCGGAACTGTCCGTGCCCGTTTCCGCAAATACGTATGCGTTGCGGTTGCCTTCGCCTACAATGTAATAATTTCCGTAGGAGTAGGCGATGCTGTGAATGACCGAATCAAACAACGACTTGGCCAGCGTTGCTTTGAGAGTGCCGTCGTAGCCATAGATGAGAACCTGGGATGTGTCGGAAACGGCAAACGTATCCTTTCCCGCACAGACGATTTGGCCGAATTCAACGCTCTCTATGGCAGAATAAGGGGATTGTGCATTCGTCTTATCATAGATAAGCACGCGGCGGTTGGCCTGGTCGGCGATCACAAGGCGGCTGCCCCAAAGTGATATGTCTTTCGCATCCTGCCCGATACGGTTTTCCGTGTTGGCGTATTTGCCGATTCGATAATCGTTGAATTCTTGCTTTTCTTGCGTCACGTCAATACCGGAAATGCCGTCTCTGTAGATTACATAAACTTTGCCTTGGTAATACTTGATCACGGAACAGTTTGTTTGGATCATGTTCGTACTGTTGTTGTAATAAAGATCATTCCATGCGTCGGAGTATAGTATCTGATTCTGTCCGATCATGGCAAATTGTTCGATTGGATTGTGTGTGATTGCAGCCGTCGTAGTCGTGTCGATGCGGTCGGCATAGCATTTATATACTTTATTGTTTTCCGATACGTACACCTGCCCATCATAAAGGCTGAAACGAGCGTTGCCTGTCTGTAAAGTTGCTTCGTCTATATTTGTTTCGTTGCCGACGGTGAGTCCGTTCAGCGTTGCATGGAAAAGGGAGCTGCTTCCTTCCGTGGTTTTGGAATAAAAAATTTCGCTCCCGTTGATTAGCATGACGGAAGGGGCAAGTCCGCTCAGAAGCTGTTCCGTTCCTGTCAGACTTTCGGCGCTTAGGTCAAGGTAATAGACCTGGTTGGGCGGTACGATGAAAAACAGGTAATCCGTTCCGCCGTCGCTGTAAAAATTCAGTGATGTAATGGAGTTGGGGGTACTGAATGTGAACGTTTTGTAAACGTTGCCTGCCCTGTCCAGAATATAAATGGATGCCGTCTGCCCCGTGGTTTTGTCGGCAACGGCAATGTATTTCTCTGAAAGTGCAAAATCCGTCGGGGCGGTAAGTTCGAGATACTGTTCATATGATTCCGGCAGAAGAAGTCCCAATTGTGTCTGATTTTCTTCCGTTGCCAAGGAAGCAGGCTCCGCCCATACGACGCTTCCCGCCGTACTCAGAATCAGAATGATAAATAATATGATCGCTGTCAGTTTCCTTTTCATATGTTTCCCCAAGCCGTTCGGGCCTTTTTCTTATTGCCGTTTTTTGCTTCTTATGCAATCCGATGTGCTTTCTGTACGGTTGCGCCCAAAGCCCGGCGGTAAAAATCCTCGTGCCCGACCGTGAACGGATCGGTATCCGATCCGCCGTTTTTCAGTTCACTTTTCCTAAAAAGTGCGGATCCGTTCGGATTTGTATTTTTTGCGCCGTCATGCAGGAACTTAGTCTTTTTTTATGACACCCGCATTGGCTTTTTTTTATTATAGCACACGCGCGCGCGTTTGTCGATAGAATTTATCCTCTTTTCCCCGCCAGAATCTTTCCAAAACTTGAAAAAATTTAAAAAAACAGGCATATATATGCCTGTTTAATATGATATAGTATAGTTACAATAAAAACAAACAAATGTTTGTAAAAAGTTGTCGTGCAAGGTAGAAAAGGGGGAAAATGTATGCGATAATTAGATTGCGTAAAAAACATACGAACGGAAGAGAAAGAGTTGTCGTGGCGCGGAAGCGATGGCGGGCATGGGAAGCAGGATCGCGGCGTGTCGGGAAAAACTTTTTATTTTGCCGCACGGAATTGGAAAATTTTTCCTGGAACGAAAGAGGAAAAAATCGGAAAGGAGGGGACAAGAGGTGAAGGCATATCAAAAAGTTTTACTGCTTGTGTGGCCGAAGCTGGAAAAGCTGACGGAAAACATAGGACAATGCGCGCAGGCGAAGGCGTATGCTTCATTCAGCGGGAAAGAAACGGCGGAGAAATGCGTTGAGAAGATTCTCGATTATCTGTACATACGTGACTGTTTTACGGTTTTGCAGGCGAAGATGGAAGAAATTTTAGAAAAGCTGAACCGCGAAGAGAAGTATTTGCTGGAATACAAATATTTTCGGAGAAAGAAGGTGTTGGAGCGCGATTTTGGCGACATCAGCTGTGATTATTGTGAGCGCACGTATTACCGCAGGCAAAAACGTTTGGGGGAAAAGCTGAATAATTTGTTTTTGCGAAGCAGTATGGACGAGAATTGGTTTCTGCAGACTTTTGCGTCGGTGCCGTATATGATGGGGCTTTTAGAGCGCGTCAGGAATAGCGGAGAGCTCTCTGTTGTGGACAAGCGGACGCGCGGCGAATTGCATGTAAGCGATGCGGCTTGTCGTCAAAGAGATCGCAAAGAGAACGGGCAAAATTTCGGATCCGCCGTGACGGAAAAAACCTTAAAAATCGTTGTCGACGCGAAAGTACATTCCTATAAAGGGGCGGAAAGTTTGTCTGAGAGGAGAGCGGTAAGGGAAGGAAGTTTGTTGAACGTTTAAAAAATGCGTGAGAAAGCAAAACCTTCGGTTGAAAGATCAGAAAAAGTCTTCGGCGTCCTCGTCGAGGGGCCGCGGCTGTTTTTTGGCTGGGCGGAACAGGAAGTACACCGCTCCGAGGGCGGTCACGGCAAGTGCGCTGATGAGTACGACGTTGAGTGCGCTCACCGATTGCGGTTTTGCGGAATCGTTGTCCGGAACGGTTGGCGTGTTATCGGTGTGTTCGGTGTTGGGCAGGTAAGAGAGCGGCTCACAAGCCGCCGCGGGAACATAACCGAATTTTCCGTCCAGTTCAACGTAATAACAGGTAGAGGAACCGTAAGAAAACGTACCGTAAAAGGCGGCGTCGATCGTATATTCCACGATAAATTCGTCGGGGAGATCATCGGAAGACGTGCGGAAAGTGACCTCGGTGTCATAAATGAGAAAGGGGGTTTCGGGTATGTAATCCACGAGTTCGACATCCGTTTTTCGGCAAAATCCGTAAAGAGGAGTGCGGCCGGGAGTATCGGAAAGGTACTCCGCCGCATAATAATCCTGCGATTCGCCCGTGATTTTGATGAAGTATGTTTCGGGCAGAATAAAAAGCCCGGAATCTTCGTCCGCTTTTTCATAAAAGTAGACGTTCGGTTGCGTGATGCGTGCGTATACATCCGTATCTTCTGCATATGCCGCGCGCGGCGGCAGGCAGAATACAAGCAGCGCCAGGAAAGGCAGTACTCGGAATTTTTTCATGATTCACCTCTTTTTTTCAGGCTGTGTACCATTATAACGCGCAGAACGGCGCGAAAAGGGGGAAATAAACGCGAAGACCGCCGAATGTTGTCAAAAAGAAGAGTTGGCTTTAAAATTTTGAATACGTTCATTCAAAAATAAGACGAAACAAAAGAAAATTTTTGTCGGTAAAATTTGGAAACACCATGTTTTGCGGGTATAATCGAGTTGCGCGGCGGCAAAAGGAGGCGATGGGGTGGACAGGCAGGAGAAAGAAACTCTGGAACGGATCATGCAGATCGAGCGAGAACAGGCGCGCCGCAGGGAGAATCCGCTTGCCCGTTACAATACAGGCAGAAAAAAGCATAAAAAGCAGATCGCTTTTCACAAATGCAGGAAACGCAATCGTTGGGTGTTCGGGGGAAACCGCAGCGGTAAAACAGAATGCGGCGCCGTGGAATGTATCTGGATGGCGCGGGGGATTCATCCCTATCGTAAAAACAGGAAAGACGTGTTCGGATGGGTGGTGTCGCTTTCTCAGCAGGTACAGCGCGATGTCGCACAGAAAAAGATCCTGCATTATCTTCCTTCCGAATGGATCGAAGAGATCGTCATGCTTTCGGGTAAGCGCGGCTCACCCTCCGGTGTCGTCGATCAGATCCGTATCCGCAACGTGTTCGGCGGGATCTCGGTCATCGGCTTTAAAAGCTGTGATCAGGGCAGGGAAAAGTTTCAGGGTGCGTCGTTGGATTTTGTCTGGTTCGACGAGGAGCCGCCTGAGGATATTTATGAGGAATGCCGTATGCGCGTTCTGGATCGGGCAGGCGATATTTTCGGTACCATGACGCCGCTCAAAGGGCTGACATTCCTGTTCGACGAAATTTACATGAACAAGAGCGGGAATCCCGAAGTCTGGTACGAGTTTATGGAATGGGGCGATAACCCGTTTTTGCAGAAAAGCGAAATAAAGCTTTTGTCGTCGTCCATGGACGAAAAAGAATTGCAAAGCAGGCGGTACGGTAAGTTCTGCGTGAGCGAAGGGCTGGTTTACCCTGAGTTTGACGAAAACGTTCACGTGATACCGCCCTTTGAAATTCCCTTCGAATGGCAGGATACGATTTCCATCGACCCTGGACTGAATAATCCGCTGTCGGCGCATTGGTATTGCGTGGATTACGACGGAAACGTCTATGTGGTCGCGGAACACTATGAAGCCAAACGCGATATCGGATATCATGCGGCCAAAATCAAGGAGATCAGCACGGGATTGGGCTGGCATACGGACGGGATGGGCAGGATCAGGGCGCTGATCGATTCCGCGGCGAACCAGCGTACGCTGGCGAGTTCGAAAAGCGTGAGCGAACTGTTCTATGAACAGGGCATCAACGTGAATGCAAACGTCAATAAGGATCTGTTTGCCGGTATAGCGCGCGTGAAATCTTATCTCAAAGGGGAGAACGGAGTTCCGAAGCTGTATATTTTTGAAGGCTGTGTCAATCTGATCCGCGAACTGAAAGGTTATTTCTGGGGAAGCGGCGACGTGCCCAAAAAAAAGGATGATCACTCTTTGGATGAACTGAGGTACTATCTCATGACCAAGCCGCACACTTCCGTACCCGAAAAGCCTCCGACGGCCGTCCAGCGCGACAAAGCGCGCCTGATGCGGCGGTTACGCGCAAGGCGCGGAAACTGAAAGGCAAGGATCGGAGGATGGTTTTGTGAGCGATGAGCAGATAAGACAGGCACTTGTCCGCCGTGCCGTGGGGTATGAAACGGACGAGGTCGTGGAGGAATACGGCTTCAACGACGGCGAAGCCGTACTGATCAAACGGAAGGTTACAAAGAAAAGTGTGCCGCCGGATATTCAGGCGGCAAAGATGCTGATGGACGGGCAGACGCCGCTCAGTGAACTGAGCGACGAAATGCTGGAAGAGGAAAAGCAGCGGCTGTTGCGGCAGCTGCGTCGGCAGGAGGAAGACTGAATTGGATCAAAAAAAGACAGAAGCGCCCGTAACGGGCGCAAAGAGCAAGGGGAATGTGCAGGTATTGGGCGGTTTGAATACCAACCGCAGTACAAGCCGTCCTTTTGACAAAAAGTTTGAAGAGGAAACGGTAAAGTTTGTATATGAAACTTTCCGCGAACGGCAAGAGGATCGGCGTTTTCTGGAACGGAGCTGGGAGCTGAACATGAATTTTCTTTCAGGGAACCAGTATTGCGACGTGAGCGCTGCGGGAGAACTGGAAGAAGAACAGCCGCGCTATTGGTGGATGACGCGCCGCGTGTACAATCACATCGCGCCGGCGATCGATACGCGCTGCGCCAAGCTGGCGCAGGTGCGTCCCACGATGACCGATCGCGCGGCGACCGGTGAGGAACGGGATCTTCAGACGCGTGCAACGATGTGGAGCGAAACGTGCGGAACGGCGTTTTACAAAGTACTTTGGGACGCAAACAGCAAGAGTGCGGAAGGGGGTGTGCGCATCGCGGCGGTTTCTCCGTTTGAAATTTATCCCGAAGACCTTTCCGGGGAAAAACTTGCCGATCAAGGAAGCATTATGCACGTAAAAGCGGTACCCGTATCGGAGATTTTTGACCGGTA
>CATYEP010000048.1 GCA_958405585.1 uncultured Eubacteriales bacterium | reverse complement strand
TGGGCGTGGGTGAAAAATACCGCTGTCTGGGCGTTTACAGTTCCAGAACGGGAGCGGCAGGACAGTTAACGGCTCTGGATGAAGCCGTAAAAATGACAAACACAGAAGTACTGGATATAGAATTACCGCGCGATACAAAAGGCTGGGGCGGTCACGGAAACTATGTAGTGATTGGCGGAAATACCCCTTCCGACGTGCGCAAAGCAATTGAAATCGCATTATCCCTCACGGACAAATATGCAGGTGAATTGTATATAAGCCAGGCAGGACACCTGGAATTCACTTATTCTACTTCCGCAGGAAAAGTTTTGCAAAAAGCATTTTCCGCAAAAGCGAATCAGGCCTTCGGCTTTTTGGCGGGATCCCCTGCCGCAATCGGATTGGTCATGGCCGATAATGCAATGAAAGCCGCTCAAATTGAAATCGTACGATATATGACTCCTGACAAAGGAACAAGTCATTCCAATGAAGTGATCCTGGCCTTTTCGGGAGATGCCGCGGCGGTAAAAGAAGCTGTTCTTGCCGCGCGAAAAACAGGGCTTGAACTTCTGATCGCCATGGGAAGCTATCCTGAAGTTCCGGGAACATCCTACTTAGATTGAACAGAAGGATACCGTTTTTTCATTTTGTTTCTCCGCACATTTCGTTTGCCTGTATTTAGCAAACGCAAACTTACACTTTTATCCGTATACGGATTCTGCTTTTTTATTTAATGAAACCAAAATTGAACCACGGCTAAGACGGTAAAGAGTTAACCGAAAACGCGAGGCAGACAGGAGGCGGGCATAAAATGCCCGCCTCCTGTCTGCCTTAATTTGGGGGGAAATATCTGAATTTATTTTTCTTTGGTGTTTTATGCCCGTTCGACGCATAATATACGGGCACTATGATCTCCGATCAAATCGAGTTTGATGCCCTTCTCCATCAGTTCCTTCCCGCTGAATATTCCCCATTCCTTTTTATAAATGGGATCAAAAACGCGGTAACGTTTGATTCTTTTGAGGTTTTTCAGTACAAAAGTTCTTCCGCCGCAATCCATGAAACGATAAGCGTGCACCAGACTGATATCTCGTTCTTCATTGCAATACTGCAGAAAAACGGTGCCTTCCCTATTTCCGCTCTTCAAAAAATCATCGCTTTCGTAAAAAAGTATGCTTCCGTCATAGATTTTTCTATACTCTTTCTGGAAAGCCACATATTTTTTTACTATTTCTTTCTGCGCCGACGAAAGTCTGCGCAGATCTCCGCTGAAAGACATGATCGGATGCAGAGCCAAGGCGCAGGCAAAATTGACGGAAACCCGTTCCGCCTGCCCCCAGCCCGCGCCGGAACCGGATGTGACGGCGACGGTTTCTCTTCTTCCCACGTCTTTGCCCGTCCCAAATTCTTCGTCCGCGCCTCGCTTTATACAGCACCAACGGTCGATTTTAAACGGAGGCAGCCGCAATGTACCCTGCACGTATGCGGCAAACGAATCCCAAGGATTTACGTTGTCGTTGAGATACAGACAATCAAAACTTTTCGCGGATGAAAGATCCGAACGCATCCCCCCTGCCGCACAGCCTTCGATCACGGTTTCGGGGTATTTTTCTCTGACCTCTGCAATCAGGCGATTCCAAGCCCGATAATAGCGATAACTTTCCGAAAATGTTTCATCGTAATACAGTTCTAAGTTGAAATCCAAAAGCAGCCATGACAAATGGTATGTTTCGATCAACCCGCAGATCAGTTGTTTCACCCGATCATAGGGTTCCTGTTCGTAAATTTTCCATTTGTAAAAAATTTCAGGATACGCCCTGTTGTCCCCGGGCGTAAAATATTCTGGATTTTCCCGATATACGGGCGAAAGCTCCGAAACTCTTTCCGGTTCCAGCCACAAGCCGAATTTCAGCCCGCTTTCCCTTACTTTTCGGGAAAATTCCTGCAACGTCATACCAAAACTTTCGCTGCCCTTTTCTGTCCAATCTCCGACTTGGTCGTACCATTCTCTTTCTTTGATACTTCCTCCGAACCAGCCGGCGTCTATGGTAAATTGCTCCAGTCCCAGTTCTTTCGCCGTTTGCAAATTTTCTTGCAATCTGGATGCGACCATGGTATCGTAAATATCATACCAAGTATTATATCCTATCGGCATTTCCTTGCGGCTGCCGCAGTTTTTCAAAAAATATCTGTGCAGATTGGGCGTACTATTGCACAATCCGCCACACAGATCCTGCACGATAAGTTTGGGCAGAAAAAATTTTTCTCCGGGCTTTAATCGCATCGCAAACTGCTGCTCGCGCTGTCCAAGTTCCAGTTCAACATGACTTTTCCCGCCGTTTCCGAAACCGAACGCCTGCGTCTTTAAGCGTATCTGCCAGTTCCCGTTCGGTTCCAGATGAAAGACCAGCCCCTCTCCCTGCACATTTTTCAGTGCAAGAAAAGGCGTCGCTCCACCCGTAATTTTACCTTCCTCGCAGGAAAGAAAAAATCCTCCGTGTTCAATATCCTTCCACGTACCTATGTTTTCCTGACAAGAAACATTATTCTGACAAAAACTTTGCAGTCTGTCATTTCGGAGTACAAAATGCATGCATGCCCTGTTCAGCAGGATGTCATCCTGTGAAATGTTTTCCACATAATCCTGCCTTACCACAAGCTTTAACTCCCTGTCAAACTCCCATAAACTGACATACCGCAGTTTTTTATCCGCTTCGAAAATTGCGCGAAACGTGTTTTTCTCTGCAACCGCCCGAATCAATTGCGGCCGATAACAGCTCAGGGATGCAAAGACATTGAAAATCCCGACCGATCTTTCATGCACCCATTCCTCCGGCTCCATATCCATTCCGAACAATTTCATAAGACGGATCGTCTTATTTTGTGCAATGAATTCAGCGCCGTGAAAATCAAATTTTTTCATAATTTTACCTTGGATAATTTTATCTGCACCCTGCCGTATTTTGCGATGATTCTTCATCGGCGAGAATATTTGCGATACATCTCATCATAATACAGAGCATTTTCCACAGGAGTGTTCGGCGGAATATGGTTTCCTACCGCCATAAAATATCCGGGACAGTCCTTGCCGATCCCGATGCATCTCTTTACCTCGCGCTCAATTTCTTCTTTGCTCCCGCTCAGCAAAATGCGCGTATCCGCATTCCCTACGATCACATGCGTTTTGCCGTATTTTTCCGCTATGTATCCCATATCCGTCGTAGGTTCCAATACAAATCCCTGCATCCCGCATCCCGCCAGATCGTCTATAAATTCCGTATAGTTCCCGTCCGATGTAAACAGTACTTTCTTCCCGCAATCCCGCAAAAGCGTTGCTGCCTTTTTTAACACCGGGAAAACATACCGGCGGTACCATTCCGGCGCTACCACCAGGCCGCTCGTCCAGCAAAGATCGTCATGGATCATGATCACGGGCGATTCGCACTGTCCCAGCACTTCATAATACTGCATGATGAACTTGCCGTAATCTTCCGCCACTTTCCCGACCCCGTCCGCATCCATATCCGCCGCAAGCAACAGCATCTCCCAACCAAACAATTCGATCAACCCGCTGAAACAACTGATATATGTACCCGTCATACACACGGTATCCGAATAATTTTCCAGATTCATGCGATAATCTTCGTTGATTTTTCGCAGAACGTCCGATTTATCGATTTTCCGAATTTTTCCGTCGGTCGAAACTCCAACACCTCTTCCGGATCGGAAAACGGACAGCTTACTTCCGCCGAAAAATCAACGCCTCCCGCAGCATACGCCGCGTGCCCCATCTTCGTATAAAATCCGCCGAAACAATTATGACTGTGCGCCCAGATATTCCACATGAACCCGTAATCCCAGGCTTTCACAAAGGCATTGGACGCAAGCTGCTGCGTTTGGGGATCGCTGTGCTGATCCACATCGATCCCCGTTACTTTCTTGACAAGATCCCAATGAAAATGCGCCGAATACTCCGTTCAGGGTATCCTTTCCGGCTTCTCCAGATTGATCGCCGCCCATCCGCTTTCTCTTGACATATTTCTGTCCCTCTTTTCGGCTTTTTGTATAGCCAGCCCATGCTTAGCCGCAGGTTTTGTTGTATTGATTGACCAGATCTCTGACCAATTCCACCCGTTCGATTTTCCCTTGCGAAGGCATTTCGTCCGAAATGCCGAGAATCAGACGTCCCGCAAAGTATTCGATCAGCTTTTCCACCTGTTCCACAAGCATGCTGACAGGATACGTTTCATTGAACAGGATCGCGGCGATCCCGTCGAGCACGACAAGCTTATCACCCACCGCATCCCGTATCTCTTCCACCGACACATCTCCCTGCGGGAAAGGAGTCATCGCTTCGATCCCGTCCAGGCCGCATTTTGTCGCATATTTCAACAAGGACTTGACATCCCCGTCCCAATGGCTGTGCAAAAACTTTCCCGTACCGGCAAACAGTTCCCGACGCCTTAAATAGGTCGGGAGCACATACTTTTCAAACAGTCGCGGCGGCGTGATCGCACAATGCAGATTGTCGCCATAATTGACGATACGTATCGGAGATTTGATGATCTCACGGATCTGCCGCTCCCTGTTTTCGTCAATTGCCCGGAAATAACTTTCCATAAGCTTTTCGTCATCCGCAAGAGCAAACACGGTGTTTTCCACGCCCATACTCTCCACAAAGCACTCCTGTATATTGGTGCGGCATATAAACATGGTGGGAGCGCCGATCTCTCCCCATTTTTTATGGATCCTTTCAAACGAATCGGGATTATACTTCCAGTCTGATCCCTCTTCCACATATTTCGCGACGCGGATGTCCTCTTCCGTTTCGGCCAGCCGTTTGCTGTAATAAGTTCCGGGACTGCCCTGACTTGCAGTAGTAATGGAATAAATTTCTCCGACAGGGGTCGTGATCGTTCTCTTTTTATCAAGAGGCGAAATCTGTTCTTCGCGGATGCGGATGCTGCTATCGTAAATTCGGTCAAATGCGGCGCAGTATTCATAGATCCTGTTGGATACATTCAATTTCCGATATAGCCCGACATCATCGCAGCCTTTATAAATGCCCGACAATTCTTCGTGACAATACATTTTGTCGTCCAGCCAACAGCCGATCCTGGGCTGAAAAAGCACTTTTTTCCCGCTTTCCCGGAAAAAATATCATAATTCAATTGAATAAAATCATCCATCAGTGTTTTGCCTTGTCCGCAGCGGCAGCATTTCTGCGGGCATCCTCCACGTCTTTTTCCATGTCTTCGATCGTCTTTGTTTTGGCTCTCGTCGATCCGAGGAATCCCTCTTTCGTCTTTATGTAAGTACCGTCTTTCTTTGCCTGCGCGATCCGCGCTTTTGCTTCCTGAATTCCCTGCTTATATTGCGGCAGCCACTGTTCCTGTGCGATCAGCATTTCATCGGTCATCTGCGAGATCTGGTTCGGATTGCAGCATGCTCCGACAAGACTATCCATCATCATCGCCTGTTTCAGGATACTGACATCCCCTTTTACGGCAGCTTCCACCGCAAGTTTCTGCGTCCATACGCTGGCAGAACAGACCGCCGCACACCCGCTCGGCATATCGCCGACCACGGGGAAATGGAATCCGCTTCCGTCCACAAAGCAAGGCCCTTCGACGCAGCAGCCCTCCGGCAAATTCGTGATGTTGCCGTGATTCATGAAATTGAAATCGCCTTTATAGATCTTGCCTGTTTCCAGACTTTCGATAATATAAGAACCGTGTTCCACTCCCCTGGACGCAGGTTCGTATACCTTGGGCGGCTCTTTCATAAAATTCGGGAAATCATATTCAAACCAGTTCCTGCCTTCGATACATACCCTCAGATAACCGCCCGTCTGGCCGTTGATCCAATCATCATACGCGATCCAATCCTTGATCTCGTCCAGATTTTTCCGATACCACGGCAGATATTCCGAGGAATGACCGTTGCTCTCCGTCATGTAATAGCCGAAACGCTTGAGCATATTAAACCGCACTTTTTCCGTACGGATAATGTCCGGACGTTTTTCAAACGCTTCCAATAATTTACCCGTAAGCTCTTCGCCGTTGTGCTTCAGACTGATAAACCAGGACTGATGATTTACTCCCACACAAGTATAATCCAGCTCTTCCTTTTTCAGGCCGAGAATGTCCGCAAGCTGTTTGTGTGCGCCCTGCACACCGTGACATAACCCGATCGTAAACACTTTTCCGTATACATTGGCCGCCCACGTGAGCATGGTACAGGGATTGGCATAATTCAGCATGATACAGTTTTCCGCGGCGACTTCACGGATATCCTTACAGAAATTAAGTATTTCCGCAATGCCGCGCTGCCCGTACATAATGCCGCCCGCACACAGAGTATCGCCCACGCACTGATCGATCCCGTATTTCAAAGGAATATCCACGTCCGTTTCAAATGCCTCCAAGCCCTCGACTCGCACGGCAACGATCACATAGTTTGCATTTTTCAGCGCCTGGCGCCTGTCCGTGGTCGCTTCAATACGAATATCCAGACCGTTAAAATCAATATCCCGTTGCCAAAGCTGCGTCACCATATCGAGATTTTTTTCATTGATATCCGTAAAAGATATCTGGGATATTTTTCTGCAATTCTTTTACCGAAAGAATATCCGTCAACAAAATTCTGGTAAATCCCAGACTTCCCGCACCGATTACGGTCAGCTTCATAATTTTATCCCTCCACACATATCTTTATCGTTTTTATTTCAAAAGGAGCAAACTCAGTTGACAGCTCCCCGTCTTTTGAATAACAAACCTCTTTTTCCCGTTCCAAAAGATCACAGTAAACAGCTTTGACGTCCCCGTCAAAGAAAATTTTTGCTTTTGTACGCGTCTTTGCACATTCGTATAACCGCAGTACGTATCCGCTATTATCTTCCGCAACTTTTACTGTCTCACAGATGATATTATCTGCCGAAATTCGCAGAAACGGTTTAATAAAATCGTTTTTCCCCACCATAAAAGGCGGATTGTTGAATATGTACGCACGTCTGACAACTTCATCGCTGAATCCCCCCGTATGCGGGCAGATCGCATACTTGAATCTCTTTTGACCCAGATCTCCGCTTTCGTCGGGATGCATGCCGTTTTTGAACAGCGTCAATGCAAGAGCGGAACCCTCACCGCTGATGCCATATTTACAATCGTTGAATACGCTAAACCCGTAACCGTTTTCCGAAATGTCCGTATACTTATGATTGCATACTTCAAATTTTGCCGCATCGACAGAATTATTTCTCAGCAAAGGTCTTTCCTCGTAGCCGAATTGCATTTCGTTCTTGAAAGTACTCGCCACAATGTTTGTTTCAAAGACTGCTTTTACCACCCGATGCTGTTCTTTCATGTCTAACAGCGTATCGAACTCGATCTGCTTGGATCCCGCAAAAAAACGCATTTCCTGTAAGAGCGTGTTCTTCCCGATCCTGTATCGGTTCACGATCCGGAATACGCCTCTTTCCCCGAACGCCTCACTTTTTTTCAAAGCGGCACAGCACAGCTCTTTTTGCCGCAAATCGGCGTCGATATCCCAGTTATCAAATCTTAGCGGCATGCTTTCGTACAACACGATACGATTCAACGCACCTTCGCAACATTCGCGTCCGTTTTCCAGGTCAATGAGAGAGATGATCTCCATGTTTTCATTGAACGTCACTTGCATAAGAGGCGTTTTCAGCACTTTTCCCGAAAAAACAATCCCCTCTGTTCCCTTCGGCGGAGCTGTTTCAGCTGTAGAGTACGGTGCCAGATACTGCGAAACGCACACATTCTTTTCGCCCAGAAAATTACTGTACGTCCACTCAAAATCTTCTTCCGATGCCGCAATAAAGGGAGTATTTACCGCAAACGAATGCGGATTGAAAACCTTTTTCCCCACAGGAAGATTTGCACGCACGACTTTCTGTGCGCCGCCGATCGCGGCGTAATTTTCTCTGACTGCGGTCTCATTCACATCGCGGATGGAAGATCCCGGCAGAATGTCGTGAAACTGATTGACCAGCAGCACGTCATATAATTTGTCCGTATCCGACTTTTGTTTCCATTTCCGCTGATCCGCCGCATACGAAAGCTCGGCATTGGAAAGTGCGATTTCCAGTTTTCTGTTGCTTCGCTTGATCTCATGCATGGAGGTATAAGTCCCTCTGTGCAATTCCAGATACAGTTCCTCGAATACGACGGGCAGATCCTGCACCCGAAACCCTTTCATAAAATCGCTCACGAGCACGTGCCCCGTTTCAGGAAGCCCGACCGTATCTTTCATCCTGATCGCGATCTCTACCATTTCCCGATGCGGGCCGCCCCCGCCGTCGCCAAACCCGTAGGCGTGCAGGCCGCGGTTTGCGGCACGAGGCAAACGGATGTTGTTCTTTTCATGCAATATATATTTGGGAGAACCCCAATCCCCCATGGTATTCAGATGTACAAGCACACTGCTTCGCTGATCCGTTCCCACCCAGCGAAACGTATCGTAGGGAAATTGATTCGTTTCGTTCCACGAAAGTTTTGTGGTCAGGAAATTTTTTATGCCTGTCCCGCACAAGATCTGCGGCAGTGACCCCGTATAACCGAACGTGTCCGGCAGCCAGAACGTATCGGGCGTATAATCGAAATATTCCTTTAACAGCCTCGTACCGCGCACAAACTGGCGCACAAAGCTTTCCGCGCCCGTCATGTTTGCGTCACATTCCACATAACTCGCCCCGTTCGGCTCTATTTTTCCGCGCTTTACCAGTTCTCTGACTTCTTCAAACAGCGCGGGATAATCTTCCTTCAGCCAGCGATAATGCACTACCGAGCTGGAAAAAAAGCGATATTCTTCAAATTCTTTGAGCAGCGTCACCGCATTGGACATGGTTCGCGCAAATTTATGCCTTGTTTCCGTCTTATTCCACATCCATGCCGTATCCAGATGAGAATGCCCGATCAGACCTATAAAACAGTTGTCTTTTTTCTTCCCTTTCCTAAACAGACATTCTTCCAGGACTTTATTCGCTTCTTCCAAAGGTTTATCGATCTCTTCTCTGTTCGGACAGCGGGAAAGTACGGAATAAAGTTTTTCCGCGCATTTTTGCAATTCGCCTTTCAGAAAACGATCGTCCGTATGGTCATACAGTTCCGTAAAAATCTGCATCAAATTGAAAAAGCACGCAACGGCAGAATTTTTTACGACCACATACAGTCCTTGGAAAATATTTTTTTCGTAGACGCCGTTCATTCCGAGCGTCTGCGCGCTCTCCAGCGGATAACATCCCGGCACAACATGTGAAGCATACCCTTCCAACGCGATGCGGTACTTTTCACCGACTTTTGCATGTTCTGTGAGCAGTACATATCTTTAGTATCTGTGCACATAGGGAAAACAACGCTCGGCGGGTATATTGTCGAACATGCCCACCGCTCTGCCGTTTACGAATACAAGATTTTCGACGGCACCGTTTTCGGAAATCAGCCAAAGATTTTTCCCTTCCAGCGAGCCCCTCGTTTCAAACTCCGAATAAAACCAGGAATAACCGAACTGCTTCCCCCACATTTCTCCGACAGAAATTTCACGCATCCCTTCCGACGATTGCGGAACCGTTCTAGATTGCGTATTTTCTCCGATAAACACTTTCAGCGGAATTTTTTCTTCTATAAGAAACGGCGCATAGATCGCAGAAAATTCTTTAACTTTTTCTATGACCTGCGCCATGTTTTCTGTATACATCCGTCCCCTCTCCTGACCCGAAATTTACTGATCGGCATATTCCCGCAATTTTGCCGCCAACTGTTCGAACGGCTCGATCAGGCCTTGCTGATGCATGGCGAGCTGACCCTGCTGATCGCATGTTTTTGTCCACTTTGCCTGTATACGCATGAATTCATACTCGCATTCCAGCCCGCTCTGCGCATAATCCGACAATACCTGCGCCAGATCTTTGGGCGGCGGCATTGCCTGCTTGGAATCGAGCGGCCACGCATGAAAACCGTAAAGCGGCAACTTTGCGCACTGCAATTTTAAAACTCCTTCCAGATGTTTTGCCGAAATATAACACATATCCGCCAAATACATCGCCTGTTCCTTGCCGCGCTCTGCACACTCTCTGCTCAGTTTGTCAAATGCTTCTCTGCACGCAAGATACAGTTCTTCCGATTTTTTCAGATCTTTCCAGTAATATCCGGGCGGATTTGTACAGATATTCACGACCCAATCACACGTAAAACCGACGTTGAAACAGGTTTTTTTGGAAAAGATCGTAGCCTCCTCCAACAATCGGAATGCCTTTTCTGCCTGTGCGCAAGCCTGTTCGCCAAACAGAGCTTGCAAGTATTTTTCCGGCGGATCTCCCGCAAAACAGGCGTCGGACGCCGCTCTGGCATTGTGTTCGTTTCCGCGCACGCGCCAATGATTGAAATACATGGTCGAAATTCCGAGGGACTGAGCTTTCTCCGCATTTTGACGGATCGAATCCGCCCACCCCTGCAAAAGCATCATGGAACCGTCAAATTCCAGCCACGAAATGCATCCAGTACGTCTATTTTCCCGACAAAACGGCTTCCAGTTATCCATATGCTCCGCAATGTCTTTCGCCCCGTAATCGGCAAGCAGATGGAACGCCACACCCTTACATATTTTTGCTACCGCCGGCGCAATATAGCGCACCGTATCGGGATTCGGCTGGTATACCGTGATCACCGGTTCAATATGTCTTTCCTGCAACAGTGCGGCGATCTTCTCATCTTTTAAAATTTCAAGGCACATTTCCAGATACCGCAACGCCGCCGTAACCGTAGGAAAATGATTTTCCCCGTCCTGGATCGTCCAGTACTGGTTTGCCGTATGATTCAGATTCCCCGTATTCCGATACGGGATCCGCATATTTTCAATATCCAGCTCAGAAAGATCAAACCCGAATTTTTTTGATATTCTTTCCAGTTCCGCAAGATACTGTCCGTCGTTCTCACAGCGGAAAGCCGTTCCTTCCCTGGAAATAAAATGGATCTGATCCAGATCGGGAAAAGAACGCACGATCGCCTCACAGCGCGCCTTCGCGATCTCCAACACGACAGGATTACGCACATCCGTTTCCGCCAGCTTCTGTCCGCTCCAGTTCTGCTGCCAATCATTGACCTTCGAAGAATCTTCCTGCCTTCCCGGCTCCACTTTTTCAGATGCTGCGAAAATTTTTCACTGAGCACTTCCGGCTCAAAAGAAACGGCCACCGTCTGTCCCCTTTCTTTGGCTCGACGCATCATATCCTTATAGCGGCTGTACATTGCCATCATCAATTCTTGCGGATCGGTAATTTTTTCAAACTCGCGGGGGAACCAATGATCGGATACCAGGATCTTGTCCCTGCCGATCATATCCTCTCTGAGATGCTTGCGATTGAGATTTCCGACGGAAAGGTCAAGATGCTGTATTCCTCTGAACGAAAAAGGATACCATTCCTGACAATTGTACATATGGAAAAGAAGAAAGTTGAATTTCATGCGCGGCATGTTATCCACAAATTTTTCAAATTCTTCCTGCGAGAAACAGCTCTGATCCTGTACAAAATTCAGATGCATGCGAATTCCGCGCTCGCGCATTTTCGGAAGAACGGTCTTCGTCATACGGGGAAATTCCTTCACCTTCTGAGAAGGATAATACGTTTTTGAAAAATCAAACAAAAATACTAACTCTTCCAGAAAACAATAC
>CATYEP010000047.1 GCA_958405585.1 uncultured Eubacteriales bacterium | reverse complement strand
ACGCGTACTGATCGACGGGGATACGATTGTCTGGACGCAGTACTTGCCCGGACAGGAGAAGCAGAAGAAAAAGCGCATATCGGACATTAAAAAAGTTTATCGGACAAAGTTTTGCTATTATCTGGTTTACAATGATATTTCCAATGCGATCATATGTGAGCGGTGTTTGTTAAAGCGCGGAACGTTTGATTCGTTTGAAATGCTGTTCGAAGGGAAAATACGATCCAAAACGATCGAATAAAAGAAGCAGGGCAGTCCGCAGATCGATGCGGACTGCCCTGCTGTATGATGCGTAAAATCAGAATTGATGAATACGGGTTTCGTCGTAAAATCCCTTTGCGGCAGGGGATTCGTCGGGAACGCCGACGGCGATAATGGCGACGGGGATGCTGTCGCAGCCGATCACTTCCCGAACCAGAGAAGTACGAGGTTCGGTTGGATAGCATCCGCACCAGCATGTACCGTATCCTAAATCGGCAGCTTGCAGCAATATGTTCTGGATGGCGGCGCCGCAATCCTGCGGCCAATAATCTCTTCCGGGCTGCAGATCGGGTCTGCCGCATACAACGATGGCTGCAGAAGCTGTTTCGAGCATTTTGCAGGAAGGGTGGACCTGCATCAGTTTTTGTTTGGAAGATTGCTTGTCTGTTACGTAAAACTCCCAGGGACGGCTGTTTACGGCGCTCGGTGCGTACATTGCCGCTTCCAGCATAAGGCGGATGTGTTCTGCAGGGATCGCGGCGCCTGTTTTATATTTGCGTACGCTTCTGCGTTTGCGTATAATTTCTGTACATTCCATAAAAAAGATCAAGTCCTCCTTGTTTTTTTCCATTATAAATCGAAAAAGCAGATTTGTCAAACGGTGCGGAAAGATAGGTTAAGCATTTTTAAACAGCAGAGAGAAAACAGATTTGCATCGAGTTGCCGCGGAATGGTTGAGTTTTGCAAGCCGATGTGTTACTATAAAAAGAGAAGGAGAAGAAAATGGATACGGGAGAAAGCATAGAAGAGCTTTTCGAGGGAAATTTGAAAATCATACAGAATCGGGCATATTACAGGTTTACGAGCGATTCGATTCTTTTGACGCGCTTTGTCAAGGTCAAAAAAAGGGAGATCGTGGCGGATTTTTGCGCGGGGAGCGGAGTTGTCGGGTTGCATTTTTACGGGTTGAACCCGCAGATTGCATCGGTCACGCTGTTTGAAATGCAGAAAGAATTGTCTGAAATGAGTGCGCGCTCGGTCGAACTGAATCAGCTGAACAATTTTTCGGTCGTCTGTACACGGGTGCAGGATATCGGGAAAGAGTACAATGAAAAGTTTTCTCTTGTCTTGTGTAATCCGCCGTATGAGCGCGGAGGTTTCGAGAATGAAGATTACAAGAAAGCGATTTGCCGGAAGGAGATTACGATTACTCTGCCGGAAATTGCGGACGCAGCCGTAAGGGTATTGAAATTCGGCGGACGGTTTGCAGTTGTGAATCGGGCGGACAGGCTGGCGGAAGTGATTTTTGCGATGAAATCGCGCGGGATCGAGCCGAAAAGATTGCGGTTCGTGCGCGGCAAAGAGAATGCGAAACCGTATCTGATTTTATTGGAAGGCACAAAAGGCGCAAAGGAAGGATTGGAGATCCTGCCCGATCATATCAATCAGCGCGGTGCACATTTTTAATTGGTTTTGAGAGAAAGGAAAGACACGGGAATATTTGTTTTGTAAAAGCGTTTCGTGTGAAAAAGGAGTTTACGTATGGTCAAATTTGTTGCAACGCCGATCGGAAACCTCGGAGATATATCTTTGCGAGCGCTGGATTCGCTGCGCGAAGCGGATGTGATATTTTGTGAGGACACACGGCATTCTTTAAAACTTTTAAATTATTATGAAATAAAAAAGCCGTTGGTTTCGTGTCATAAATTCAACGAGTTGGCGGCGGCAGAAAAATTGGTCATGATGGCAAAAGAGAGGAAAAACATTGCTGTGGTCACCGATGCCGGGACGCCTGTTATATCGGATCCGGGCAACCTGCTCGTGCAAGCGCTGCGGGAAAACGGTATAGAGTACACATTGATACCGGGAGCATGTGCTTTTGTGGCGGCGCTCGTATTATCCGGTTTTCCGGCAGATAAATTTGCTTTTTTGGGTTTTTTACGCGGAAAGAAGGGGGAGAAAAAAGATTATCTGAAAAAATATGCGTCATTCGAAGGAACGCTTGTGTTTTACAGCGCGCCGCAGGATGTAGATGCGGATATTTTGCTGCTTGCGGATACGTTTGGCGACAGAGATGCCTGCGCTGTCCGCGAGATCACGAAAATGCATGAGAGTGTGGAATATTTTAAGTTGGGCGAGGGACTGCCGGGAGAAAAGCGGGGCGAATATGTTTTGATTGTAGCTGGTGCGGCAGTGCGTGAAAATCCTTTAAATGCTTTGACAGAGATCGAGCATATTAATTACTATGTGGACCAGGGAATGGATATAAAGGAGGCGTTGAAAGCCGCGGCAAAGGATCGCGGCGTATCCAAGAGTGAACTTTATAAATATACGATCAAAGAAAAGCCGAAAAATATAAATTGAAAAGCAAACGCGTCCGCCGAATATAGGCGGACGCGTTTGCTTATTTAAAGATGAAAAAATATTCGGTATTTGCCTTTCTATGGCGGCGAAGACATTGTTTTAACCGAGCGATACAAGGATTCTTTCTTTTTTGTAAGGAACGGTAAGGTGCGTAAAACCGATTTTTTTAAGTGCCTGGCAGACGAGATCGTATTTATCTCCGATGCGCGCCGTATTGTGTGCGTCGGAAGCAAAGGAAACGGCTCTTCCACCCAGTTCAAAGTAGCGTTCCAGGATATCGGTATCCGGAAGAAACGCGCTGCCTGCAGTTCTGCTGCTTGTATTCACCTCTAAAATTTTGTTTTTATCGATGATGCGTTTGAGGATCTCATCCAGGACATCCGAAAAATCGGAATAGCGGAGTTTCGGGTCCGGATAAGTCGCATTGCGCGAGCAGTAGCCGATGTGGGCGACTATGTCATAATCATAGAGTGCGTCCAGGCTTTCCAAAACCCGATACAGGTATGCGTTGTAAGCAAAAGCTTTGCTTCTCCCATTGCAATAGTGAGGGAAATAGCAGTCTGCACCAAGGCAAGTGTGAACACTGTTTATGATAAAGTCGGGCTTAAATTTTTTTTGCGTATTCAGATAGCGTTCCTGCGTGCGGGAATCGTGATCAAAACCGAATTCAGCGCCGGCAAGTAAACGTATTTTGGACGAGTATTCTTTTTGCAGTGCCCGAATGCTGGTAAAATACTTTTTTTCCTGGATCGGCGGTACCGGTTTACCGTCGATGTTCAGCCGCAGACGATCATAGTCGTAATTGAAATGCTCCGAAATGCCGTATATCTCAAGTTTTCTTTGAATTGCATATTCGATCATTTCTTTGATGTCGCTTATGCCGTCAGCTGAAAATGTCGTATGCGTATGAATATCTGCCGTGATCATGTGGTATCTCCTGTAGTTCAATCATAAGTCTTTTACAATAAAAAGTCAAGCACTGTAAAACGAAAGATGGGTTTTATATAAGTAGCTGTTTCTATTGAAGATTCTGCCAAATCAAAAAAAGCCTTCCGGTCTAACGGCCGGAAGGCTTTTGACTGAATCACTATGAATTCGCACCGATCTGGTAAATATTCATTTTGATATTGGAATAGTTAAACGTTCCGTCTTGCGATACCAGTTGTACAGTCGCCGGTGTCGTCGTTACCTGGATAATAGCAGATATCGTTTGCTGGATCGCATCGGAAGAAGAATTAAAGATGGACTGGGCGTCCGCTCCGGCTATATTGCTTCCGTCCAATTGCAATTGCAGGAGGTTTGTAGTGGGAAAGGTGTCTCCGGGCGCGGGGGATGCCGTGCCGTTGTACATGACAGCATAAGTTCCCGGTTCGTTGATCGTAAATGTCGTCGTACCGTCCGTATGCGAGATCGCCGTTCCGCTTTGCAAAGAGGTTTTGTCAAATTCGACGGCTGAACCCGCTTGTGTTTGTGTGGAAGGAGTAGAATATGCGCTGAATGCCTGTGCTATCGGTGCCGATCCTGTTGCACCAGTCGGTCCTGTGGGCCCTGTAGCGCCTGTAGCTCCTGTGGCTCCCGCCGCACCCGTAGCGCCTGTTGCTCCTGTGGCTCCCGCCGCACCCGTAGCGCCTGTTGCTCCTTGAGGGATCACAAAATCAAACAGTGCGGCCTGAGAGGTACCCGAATTGGTAACGGAAGCTTTCGTGCCGGGGGTACCTGTAGTAACGGTACCGACAGACAAGGTCGCCGCTTCGCCGTCCGAACCAGTCGGTCCTGTCGGTCCCGTGGGGCCCGTTGCTCCTGTAGCGCCCGTTGCGCCTGTGGGACCTGTGGCTCCTGTTGCGCCAGTTGGACCTGTCGGGCCTGTTGCGCCTGTAGCGCCCGTTGCTCCAGTCGCGCCTGTTACTCCTTGCGGGATCACGAAATCAAAGACGGCGGCCTGAGCGGTGCCTGAATTGGTTACCGAAGCTTCCTTGCCGGGATCGCCGGTAGTAACGGTGCCGACAGTCAATGTCGCCGCTTCGCCGTCCGAACCAGTCGGCCCAGTCGGACCAGTCGGACCTGTGGCGCCTGTCGCTCCAGTAGGACCCGTAGGACCTGTTGCGCCCGTTACACCCGTAGCGCCCGTTATACCTGTCGGCCCCGTGGGACCTGTTACGCCCGTAGCTCCCGTAGCGCCTGTCGGCCCAGTCGGACCGGTTGCGCCCGTAGGCCCCGTCGGTCCTGTAAGACCTGTTGCGCCAGTAGCGCCTGTTACACCGGTCAGTCCAGTCGCTCCCGTCGGCCCTGTGGCTCCGGTTTCTCCGGTGGCGCCTGTGGGACCGGTAGGTCCTGTTTGACCTGCGGGGCCTTGTGGACCGGTGGGGCCTTGCGGCCCCATAGTACCGCGAATAAGAATTGTTTGATTTGTGGGGCAGCAATCGCAGCAACAGTTACAGCATCCGCAAAATTCACATTTGTAGAAATCGTTCATATAGTATCTCCATGATTATGAAACAGTGATTGAAAGTAAAGTTTATTATGCAAATAGCTTTTATCGAGAGGTTTAAAAGAACCGGCCCGTTCATTGAATTCATTAGCTTTTTGATGATTTCCGAGGCGGTCATAGCAAACGCAGAGCCAAATGCATGGGAGGAAACCGCAGCAATCGGGGCAGATAAAACCTTGTTGATCGGAGGGCTGATTGAAAGCCAATTTAAACCAAAAAATAGCTTGGTTCCAATTTTTTTCTTCCACGTAAAGAAGGCCCAGGTCGCAGCAGATTTCCGGGCGAGGGGGTGCGAAGTCAAAGCTTCTGAAAAGAGCCGACAGGCGTTTATTTCGGTTATGGAGTTTATCGTAGCAGAAAGCGAGGGCGCGGCAAGCGCCGATTTTATCTTCGACCCAACCGTTGCCGAGCAAAAAATCCTCGAAAACGGAGGCGGCTGTGTCATACAGCCCGCTGTCGGACAGCTCCCGTGCGAAGTAATATTTTTGCCGCTCGTCCGGCATCATACCGTGGGCGAACGAATGGGCGAAGATAAAAAGGTTTCTGCCGCGGCGTTCATTATGGCTGCGCAGGTGAGTGATCGTAATATCGCAACGTTGAGAATTGGAATTGATACAAATTGTTTCGTGGACGGGGCCGCACCAAAGAAAGTTTGCATTTCTGCGGACGATACGTTCTCTGAAAAAGAAGGACGTGGCATTACCGTACTCATCGAAAGCGGTGTCGTAACGCAGCAAGTAGGAATCTACGGTACCGTCCAAAGTTTTTTTGAGATCGAGAAGTTTTTTCTGGTTTTCTTCGGTTATAATGTCGTCGGCGTCCAGCCAAAGGATATAATCGGCGGCGGAGAGTGAAAAAGAGAAGTTTCTTGCCGCAGAGAAATCAAAATTCCAAGGAAACGAGTAAACTTTTGCGCCGAAATTCAGGGCAATGTTCATGGTATTGTCGCTGGAACCGGTATCGACTATAACAATTTCATCGCAAATTTTTTTGACGGATTGAAGACATCTGCCAAGTACTTCCTCTTCGTTTTTCACGATCATGCATAGACCAAGCGTCATAGGTGGGACCTCATGTGTACAGATAAAAATAACCTGTGTTATTATCATACGGAAAATTTTCTGGGAATGTGCAAAAAACCTTTGCTTTTTCTGAAAATTTTGGTATAATAAATAAACGAAATGTATATGTAACTTAGTTGGATAGAGCGTAAGCCTCCGATTTCTAAGGTCGCAGTTTGATTCCTGCCCAGAACACAAACTGTATCCGTAACGGAACTTTTGTCGTATAGGGCAAGTCGCGGGAAATAAAGAAAAGATAAGAGAAAAAACAAAACGCGCGAAAAGAAACTTATACAAGACATTCATCAATCGCAAAAAACGCAACCCTTGATTGTCAGGTAAACGGGTTGAAAACGTCGCGGGAAATTTTCAAGTGTACCCGCAACAACAATACTAACACACGGGAAAGCCGTTTAATATCAGTGACACCCGAAATATGCGTGTGTAGTCTAATTGGATAAAACATAGCCCTCCGACGGCTACGTTTTGGGTTCGAGTCCCAACACGCGCACCAGTTAAATCCTTGTAAGCCAATGGTTTACAAGGATTTTTCTATATTGTCAAAGCTTGAAGCCCGACAACGCAAACCGCCGTTGCATTTTTTTATGTCCCTCTTTTCCCAAAGTGCGGGGACAGTAGGGGAACGTGGGGAAAAGCAGAAACACTTTCATCAAATAACGATTGACGCGAAATCTCGTCGGGAGCGTGCGGCGAGGTTGTGTTCTGCAAGGGGAAAATTGCTGCCGCCCGCTTTTTTCGGCATTCATTCAATCATCGGGGGCGGGCGGGAAGATTTAAATCTGCACGAACCAATTAGGTACATGGCATTGCACCATGTGCCTAATTTCATTTCAAAGGAGTTTTTTAATTATGATGAATAACAAACAGGCAACCGATACTGTTTTCTTGTTGACTGTTCTTGTCGTATGCACGGCAGTACCGTTCTTGCGGCAACTGGAGCCGTTATCAAGGCGCACAGGGCTTTAAGGTGCATATCGGCGTACAATACTAAAATGCATATTGTTGGCTACAATGAACGAGGAATGTGTTTAAGCCTTTTTCGTAACTTCCCCATTGCAGGAAATCCGAATCTCAAAGAAGGTTTGAAACTTCTAACATTCATAATTCACTGTCAGTGTGACTGCGAGTCAAATCAGACTCGTTCGATATTTTTACTTAACACATTGGGCGAAGTTTTGTCGGGCTGGCTAAAACCAGTGCAAAGTCTATACATGTTTCCTGAGTTTGCCAAAGGTTTGAGGTACGTCATTGCTCTATATCAGCAACTGACAAAAAATTTGACACCTTTTCTATCTTTGCTGACTTACGAGAAAGAATTCTTCCGTATTTTTCAGATAATAGGCTCGATTCTCTTATTGAAACAGTTGCCGCAGAAAGATGATGAGTTATAATTTTCGTATCAAATCATAAGGAGAATCAATTATGACACTCAACGAACTCATTGACAAATGGCTGAACGAAAAGCAGGTGCATTCACTTAAACATCGTACATATCTTCGGTATCTGGAAATTAAGCGTACACAAATAGAGTTTTCGATCGGAAAAATGGATATTTTTGACCTGACAGTGTATATTGTGCAGGATTTCCAAAACGGAAAATATGTGGACGGAAAGAACGACGGTTCGCCGCTTGCAAATAATACGGTTAAAAATATCATGTCTATCATTAGGAATTCACTCGCGTACGGCAGAGAGCTTGGTATGAAACTTTTGAACCCAAACGATTTGAATCCGCCGCGCTTTGTGGAAACACCCGTCACGGTGTTTCGTAAAGACGAACAGCAAAGAATCGAACACATGGCAGAACAGAGCGGAAAATCGAATCATTTCGGAATCGTACTGTGTTTATATACTGGTTTGCGGCTGGGAGAACTGCTTGCGCTGACATGGCGGGACATCAATTTTGAAGACGGAACGCTTGCCGTAAATAAGACGAGTTATTTTGGCAAGGATGATGACGGAAAGTATAAAATTATGGTAGACAGACCGAAGACGGATTCGTCGATACGCATTATACCCATTTCCGCCCCGCTTCTGTATCGATTGAGGAGAGTTAAAAAGATAAGCAAAAGTGAATTTGTGATTTCGACAAGGAACGGAGGGAGAGTCACAAACCGTTCGTACCAAACGACATGGAAAAGGCTGCTCAATAAGGCAAACGTTCCATACAGGAATTTTCACGTTCTTCGGCATACGTTCGCAACGCGGGCGTTGGAATGCGGGATGGATATCAAAACGCTTTCAGAGATATTGGGGCATAAAAGCCCAGTCATTACTATGAACCGTTATGGGTATTCTCATGCTTCTTTTGGCTATAAGTGGATTTATAATAACGGTTTCGTACAATCTAGGAAACAAAATTTCAGAAGAATTAAAATCGACATGGGAAAAGGCATTTTCTTATGAAAGTTTTCAGAATGTTACTATTACGACTACTTATGAAAACGAAACAAGTATAGTAAAAATTGACGATGGATTAGTTTACGCAGTGTATTCTGACGAAAACGGAGCATCCGAAGAAATAACCGAAGAGTTGACCTATGATTTGCTTGATCGGATAGCAATATTTGATTTTAAAGATAAATTTGATATGGCAATTTATGATGAAACGGAAGAATGCTATTACATGGGTAGTGAGGATAATAAGGCAAAAATTGTTATAGATCAAGAGCAAGTTCAAAGTATTATTGTAACCCAATACGATACAGTTGTTGTTTCTATTGAGTATTCTGATTACGGAACAACTGAAATACTATTGCCATAAAATAAATGCTTATAAAGCAAAAAGTAAATACGTATTATAACAATGGAAGGAAGTAAAGCTGTTCGCTTTACTTCCTTTTCAGATGAATGCCAAAAACGAATTTCGGGAAAGTATAAACGACTTAAAGGAGAAAATCAACTTATAATATTTCAAAAATTCAATTATTAAGAAATTGCAGAACTGATTAAAAAGCAAAAATAAATACTGATTGCGGGGCAACGTATAAAAAGAATAGCAGGTGATTTAGAACATTATGGACGCTGTGCAGAAATATGGTCGTTTCATAGAAATTTAAAACGCCCGTCGGTGCAATTTCTTTGCACCGACGGGCGAAATGATTCAGGTATGATTGGAATCGTTTTCACGGATTTCTACGCGGCGGATCTTGCCGCTGATCGTTTTGGGTAATTCGCGGACAAATTCGACAACGCGCGGATATTTGTAAGGAGCGGTTGTTTTTTTGACGTAATTTTGTAATTCTTTGGCAAGTTCATCGCTTGGAATAAATCCTTTGGCGAGGACAATGGTTGCCTTGACGAGCTGACCGCGGACGCCTTCGGGATCGGGAACGCCGGTAATAGCGCATTCGAGTACGGCAGGGTGTTCCATGAGAGCGCTTTCCACTTCGAACGGCCCGATGCGGTAACCGGAACTTTTGATAATATCGTCTTTTCTTCCGACAAACCAATAATAACCGTCGCTGTCGCAGTAAGCGAGATCGCCGAGGTGATAGTATCCGTCGTACATGACGGTTTCGGTGAGTTCGGGGTCTTTGTAATATCCTGCGAAAATACCTTCCTGCGGTTCGCGCAAACGGATGCAGATTTCGCCTGTTTCGCCCTGTTCGACGGGATTGCCGTCATTATCCAAAAGCTGGACATAATAAAGGGGAGAAGGCTTGCCCATGGATCCGGGGCGTATTTCCATAAATTCAGAGAAAGTGGCGCAGACGATCGTCGTTTCTGTCTGACCGAAGCCTTCGTAGATGGGATGTCCTGTTTTGAGGCGGATCTGTTTGTAAATTTCGGGGTTGAGAGCTTCGCCTGCGGTCATCATGTATTTTATGGAGGAGAGATCGTATTTGCTTAGATCGGTTTTGATCATAAAGCGATAGACTGTCGGCGGAGCGCAAAACGTAGTGATTTTATATTTCGTGATATAGTTGAGTAAATCTTCCGGATCGAATTTTCCGTGGAAATCGTAAACAAAGATGGCGGAGCCGCAAAGCCATTGCCCGAAGAGTTTACCCCAGCTGGCTTTGGCCCAACCGGTTTCGGCGAGGGTAAAATGCAGACCGTCGTCGATGCAGTTCAGCCAGTAACGTGCGGTGATGATATGGCCGAGCGAATAGCGTTCGCTGAGCGTTACCATTTTGGGAAGGCCTGTCGTGCCTGAAGTAAAATAGAGCAGGACGATATCTTCTGCGCGGCGTAAGGTTTCGTAATCGGTCCGGAGTATGTCGCTTTGTTTTTCTGTTTCGGCGGTGTAATCGATAAAACCTTCGCGCGGCTGACAGCAGATGAGGTGTTTTACAGAGGGAACTTTTTTTGCGGCTTTGCAGATATTTTCGCAGAGTTCATCCTCATTGACGCAGATCACGGCTTTTACGGCAGCTTTTTCCATGCGGTATACGAGATCTTTTTCCATGAGCATATGGGTAGCGGGAATTGCGATGGCGCCGATTTTTGCGAGAGCCATGAGGACGATCCAATACTCGTAGCGACGTTGCAGAATGACGAGAACGGTATCGCCGCGGTTTATTCCGAGCGAGAGAAAGAAATTGGCTGCCTTATCGGAAAGCTGCTTTATGTCGGCAAAGCTGAAGATGCGTTCGCTGCCGAAGTCGTCGCACCACACGAGCGCGCGTTTGGTTGGTTCGAGGCGGGCGTATTCATCTACGACGTCGTAAGCAAAGTTAAAATTCTCGGGAACATTGAGATGAAAATGGTTGTAAAAATCGTTGTAATCGCGAAACCGTGCCGCATTGGAAAAACGGCTCAAAAGATTCATTGCTAAGGCCCTCCGTACAGGCAAGTAACCTGAATATCAATGATTATTGTACCATAAAGCGGATAAATAATAAAGTGTATTTTGAAATTTATCGAAAAAATTGCTTGATTATTTGCAAAACAGCGAGCCGGATGGTATAATATAAAGAAAAAAGAGACATAAAAAAAGTACGGTGAACAGAATCACCGTAAAATCGGTGATGAAAAATGCTGGACAAACTAACGGCATCGGTGCTGGCGGCGGTCAATTCGGAAACGGACGGGACGTATAAGGTACTGGAAGAAAGCGAAATCATGGCGGAGATTCCGCCGCGTCTGAAAACAGATTCTGCAGGGTTGGCGAATGCAATGCGGTATTTATCGGAACGCGGCTATATCGACATACGCTATTCGGAGAAAGGCACATATTGTGTCTGCTCGTTGCCGAAGGGCAGGACGTACGACGAGACGGCGGGAGCGGAGCGGTACCGCGGCAAACGTACCTTTCGCAATCAGATGCTTCTGACGTTTTTCGGTGCGTTGGCAGGAGCTTTTGTGGGCGGATGTTTGGCCGGACTTTTATTTTTATTGATTTTGTAGGAAAGGAAAAGACCGCGGAAGGGGCGGAATGCGCCGAAGGAACGGGAAATGTTAAACAAAGAAGAGAACGAAGTGATGCGTGCGGTGTACGATATGTGTGACGGGAAAGACAGTTGTCTTGTGAGTCCGATGGAGATCATGAGCATTCTTCCTGTCAAGAGAAAGTACACGCCGGAGCGAGTGGAAAAGATTTTGCGGTCGCTGGAACTGGATGATTATTTCGATCTGATCGAATCGGATCGGAAGGGTGAAAAGATGTATGTGATC